>JAEETO010000059.1 GCA_016290385.1 Bacteroidales bacterium
GGTCGCCGATGTGCAGGCTTACCCCGTCAAGCAGCGTAAAGCCACCATAGGAAACCGTGATATCGTCAAGAGAAATCATGCCGTGGCCTCCTTCTTTTCTTCTTCCTCGTCCTCATCCTCTTCCGGCTCCTCCTTCTTGCAGACCAGGATGCTGATGCCATAGAGCAGGAAGAGCGGGATGGCAGCGATCAGCATGGAGAACGGATCGGCCGGCGTGATGATGGCGGCCAGGACAGCGATGACCAGCACAGCCCACTTCCAGCCGGAAATGAGGGTCTGGCGCGATATCAGCCCGATCTGCGAAAGCGCCGCCAGCAGCGTGGGAATCTCGAATACGATGCCGAAAAGCAGCACCGTGGAATTGACCGTGGAAATATAGGAATTGAGCGAAATGGTGTTGACCACCGCTTCGCTCACCTTGTAACCGTCAAAAAAGTTGATCATCAACGGCAGGATGATGCAATAGCCCACCGCAATGCCCAGATAGAAAAGGAACGAGGCGAAAAGGAATACCCGCCGCGTCGCCCGTTTCTCGCGCTGATAGAGCGCCGGCGCGATGAAACGCCAGATTTCAAACAGGATGTACGGGCAGCAGACGATCAGCGCGCACATCATCGTGACGCGCATGTGGACCATGAACTGCGTGGAAAGCTCGATATTGACCAGCTGCAGCCCGGTTTCCATGCCGAACCAGCGATAAAAGAAGAAATCGGAACGGGTTGGCGCCAGGATCAGCTTGTCAAAGAGAAAATTCTTGAAGAAGAACAGCACGATGAAAGCCACGACCAGGGCGATGACCACGCGGAACAAGCCCTGTCGCAGTGCTTCCAGGTGTTCCCAGAAGCTCATGTCCTTGGATTCGTCGAACTTTTCTTCCTCCACGGCCAGGTGTTACTCCTCTTTCTTCGTCTCTTTCTTCACCGGCTTTTCGTCGTCGTCATCCTTGACGATCTCGGCTTTGATTTCCTGGATGTCTTTCTCGGCATCCTTCATGCCGGCCTTGAAACTCTTGACACCCTTGCCCAGACCGTGCATCAGCTCCGGAATCTTCTTGCCGCCAAAGAGCAGAACGATGACCAGAGCGATGATGACCCATTGCCAGGGACCGATGACGCCCAGCGGAAGAATTACTGTAAATAAACTTGCCATAATAGCTGGTATTTAGATATTTATTATTTCTTGAGAGCAGCCAGTCGCGCCTGCAGGTTCTCGATCTTCAGGGTCGCGTCGCTAAGTTTCTTGCGCTCGGTTTCCACGACCTGCGCCGGCGCATTGGCCACGAACTTCTCGTTCGACAGCTTCGCTTTCACGCCCCGCAGGAATCCTTCGAAACGCTGGATTTCCGCCTCGATCTTGGCAATCTCACCGGCCACGTCGATCATTCCGTCGAGCGGCACGCCGAACTCCGTCGTGCCCACCATGAAGATCTCGGCGTTGCCGGAGAAGGAATCCACCAGCTCGATGCCCGAGACAAAAGCCATCTTCTTGATCACCGGGGCCATCACGCCCGGGAACATGCCCTTCACCTGCAGTTTCAGCGGCTCCTTCGGGGCGATGTTGCGAGCCTGGCGCACGGCACGGACATTCACGACCACATCGCAGGCCAGGGCAAAATCAGCGAGCAGCTGCGGGTCGTATTCACCGCCCGTGGGCAGCGGCCGGAACATGATCGTCTCTCCCTCGGCACGGTCTTCCAGTGCATGCCAGAGTTCCTCGGTGATGAACGGCATCACGGGATGCAGCATGCGGAGCAGGATGTCGAAAAATTCGATCGTCGCTTCGTAGGTCGCCCGGTCGAGCGGCTGCTGCACGTTGTCCACGAACGCGGGCTTGACGAGTTCCAGGTACCAGGAGCAGAAATCGTCCCAGAAGCACTTGTAGGTCGCCATCACAGCGTCGTTGATGCGGAAGTTCTCGTAGTCGTGGTGCGTCTGTGCGGCCGTCTGGGCGAGTTTAGAGCGGAACCAGTGCACCGCCACGCGATTGGCTTCGCTCTGCGGAACGTCGGCCACGGTCCAGCCCTTCACGAGCCGGAACGCGTTCCAGATCTTGTTGCTGAAGTTGCGGCCCTGCTCCACCTGGGTCTCGTCGAAGAGGATGTCGTTGCCGGCGGAGGTGCAGAGCAGGATGCCGAGGCGGACGCCGTCAGCACCGTATTTCTCGATCAGGCCGATCGGGTCGGGCGAGTTGCCGAGCTGCTTGCTCATCTTGCGGCCAAGCTTGTCGCGCACGATGCCGGTGAAATAGACGTTGCGGTACGGCACGTCATGCATGTATTCCTCGCCGGCCATGATCATACGCGCCACCCAGAAGAAGATGATATCGGGGGCCGTCACCAGGTCGCTGGTCGGGTAATAATACTTGATTTCAGGATTGTCGGGATTGCGGATGCCGTCGAAGAGCGAGATGGGCCACAACCAGCTGCTGAACCAGGTGTCCAGCGCGTCTTCGTCGTGACGCAGGTCTTCGGCCTTGAGGTTTTCGTATCCGGCTATCTGACGGGCTTTTACCAGCGCCTCCGCGCGGTTCATGGCCACCACGAAAAGTTCCTCCTCCCCTTCCGGGGTCGGGAGATAATAGGCGGGGATACGGTGGCCCCACCAGAGCTGGCGGCTGATGCACCAGTCGTCAATGTTCTCGAGCCACTGGCGGTAACTGCCCACGAATTTCTCGGGATAGAACTTGATGTCGCCTTCCTGCACGGGCTTGAGCGCTATCTCGGCCAGGTGCTGCATGCGGACGTACCATTGCTTGCAGAGGCGCGGCTCCACAGCAGTGTCGGGGTTGCGCTCGGAATAGCCCACCTTGTTCAGGTAGTCCTCCACCTTTTCCATGAGGCCGGCGGCTTCAAGATCCTTGGCGATCTTCTTGCGGACCACGTTGCGGTCGAGCCCGACGTAGAGCGGCGACTGGTCACTGATGGTGCCGTCGGGGTTGAAGATGTCGATGGTTTCCAGGTTGTGGGCCTTGCCGAGGTTGTAGTCGTTCACGTCGTGGGCCGGGGTCACTTTCAGGCAGCCCGTACCAAATTCGATATCGACGTAGCGGTCTTCGATCACGGGGATCTCGCGGCCCACCAGCGGCACGATGACCTTGTGGCCGCGCAGCCACTGGTTCTTCGGGTCCTTCGGGTTGATGCACATGGCGGTATCGCCCATGATGGTCTCGGGACGCGTGGTGGCCACCACGGCATAGAAGCGGCCCTGCTCGTCGCGGTGCAGGACTTCGCCTTCTTCGCCGGTCGGCTTGACAGCGGCCTGGTCGACCACGTAATATCTCAGGTAATAGAGTTTCGAGTGTTCCTCCTTGTACACCACCTCGATATTCGAGAGGGCGGTCTGGGCTTTCGGATCCCAGTTCACCATGCGGAGTCCCCTGTAAATCAGTCCCTTGTCATAGAGGTCGCAGAACACGCGGAGCACGCTTTCAGAACGGATCTCATCCATCGTGAAGGCAGTGCGGTCCCAGTCGCAGCTGGCGCCCAGGCGCCGCAGCTGCTTGAGGATGATGCCGCCGTGCTCACGGGTCCAGTCCCAGGCATGCTCGAGGAACTGTTCGCGCGAGAGGTCCTGCTTGCGGACGCCCTGTTCGGCGAGGCGGCCCACCACCTTGGCTTCCGTGGCGATGGAGGCGTGGTCGGTGCCGGGCACCCAGAGGGCGTTCTTGCCCAGCATGCGCGCGCGGCGGACGAGCACGTCCTGCAGCGTATTGTTCATCATGTGGCCCATGTGCAGCACGCCCGTCACGTTCGGCGGCGGGATCACGATCACATAGGGTTCGCGTCCATCAGGTTCGGAATGAAAGAATTTGTGGTCCAGCCAGTACTGGTACCAGCGGTCCTCAGTCTTTGAGGGGTCGTATTTGGCAGAAATATCCATTTGATGCATTCGTCATTCCGGGCTTGACCCGGAATCTCTATAATATCCTGCAAATGTAATGATTTTATCGTATCTTTGCATACCCTTAGAGACAGGACCATGAAAAACAAACTCCATCTCGTCATCTTCTCCTCCACCCTGCACGACAATACCAGTGTCATGGGCTCCCGCCTGGAACTCTTCGAAGGGCTCCGCCGCTTCGCCGAACTCGACCTTGTCTATCCTTCCATGCTTGCCACGGCTACGGCCGTCAACGGCCAGTTTGATGGCAGCACGAGTACAGGCCGGACACTGGTCGATGCGGCGAACGAAAAAACGCTCTGCTTCATTGCGACCGGCGGCACGGAAGAGATCTTCCGCAACTATGCGGAGGCGCTCCCCCGCCCCGTGCTGCTGCTGAGCGACGGACTGCACAATTCCTTTGCAGCATCGTTTGAAATCAAATCGTATCTGGCGCAGCGCGGCATCGCCAGCACGCTCTTCAACGCGCCGCTCGACGAGAATCCGGAGTTTTACAAGTCACTGGAAGAGAGTCTGTTCAGCACTGAGACCGTGCCCGACACCCTGACACCGTCCGAGCCGCTGCCGAAGTTCCCGAAAGCTGTGGTCAAAGCCTTTGAGAAGACGCGCATCGGCCTGATCGGCGGTGCGAGCGACTGGCTGATCGCCTCGGGCATCGACCGCGAGGCTGTGACGAAGATTTACGGCTCAACTTTCGTCGATATCCCGCTCCGGGATCTGGAAGTGGCGTTCGCCGCCATGCCGGACGACACGCCGGAACTGCGTTCCGTCTGCGCCCGGCTGGAGCGTTTCCTGACCGACGACCGGACGCCCGAGCAACTGCGGGAAGCCGCACGCATGTACCTGGCCTTGCGCAAAATCTGTGTGGACAAAAGCCTCAACGCTCTGACGATCAAATGTTTCGGTCTGCTCAACAGCTGTCATACCACGGCTTGTCTGGCGCTTTCGCTCCTCAACGACGAGGGCATCGTTTCGGGCTGCGAGGGGGACATTCCCGCCCTCTGGACCATGCTCTACGCCCGCTACGCTTACGGCGTACCGGCTTTCATGGCCAATCCTTCGTCATCGAACCGCCGGGAGTGGACCATCGACTTCGCGCACTGCACCATTCCGCTCACCATGGTCCATGGCTACCGCCTGCCCTCGCATTTCGAGTCGCAGACGGGCATCGGCATCGCGGGCAGCGTGCCGAGCGGACGCTACCGCATCCTGAAGATTTCCGGAGAGAAACTGGACCAGTATTACGCGGCGACGGGCGACATCATCATGAACACCAACATTCCGCAGCGCTGCCGCACGCAGATCCGTTTCCGTTTTGCTTCCGAAGCGGAATTCGACCGCTTCTTCCGGGTCAGCAAAGGAAACCACATAATTCTGTGTAGAGCCGCTGGACAGGGAGGCCCATTACGTTGAAATAGGAACCCCGGATGCCGGTGATTCCCACGTAGCCGATCCATTCCTGAATGCCATAGGCACCGGCCTTGTCGAACGGTCTGTACGTATCGACATAATAGGCTATCTCCTTGTCTGTCAATAGCTTGAAATCCACCTCCGTCGTAACGGAGAAACTGTGCATGCGTTCCTGCGTCCGCAGGGCGACACCGGTCGTCACCGTATGCGTACGCCCCGACAGCGCCTGCAGCATGGCAACGGCCTCCGCCCGGTCATGGGGCTTTCCCAGGATCTTTTCGTCGAGAAACACCAGCGTATCGGCGGTGATCAGGACTTCTTCCGGTGCGAGCGCACGGTGGAAGGTTTCGGATTTATGCCGCGCCAGAAAAGCAGGGATCTCGGTATGGGGCAGTCCAGGATCGAAGGCTTCTTTTTCGTCCTTCCCCGGCTCTACGGAAAATGCGATATCGAGCCCCTTCAGCAACTCTCGTCTGCGCGGCGAAGCCGATGCCAATGTAAATGTATAATTATCAAACATTTCCCACTGTCATTCCGGGCTTGACCCGGAATCTATTCTTTATTTTTTCCTGTCAATTCAGCGAACTTCGTAATAGCGGCGGGATGGGATCCTTTCCAGGGATTGGTCGGATCGAACAGCCACTTGCCCTGGGGCTTGAGGACGCGCTCCACAAGGTCACGGATGCAGCCGCGGCCGCCGTTGTACTGCGAGACCCAGTCGGCCGCCTCGCGCACCTCCGCCACGGCGTCAGCCGGGCAGACGCCCAGGCCCGCCAGCTGCATCGCCGGAATGTCGGGAATGTCATCTCCCACATAGGCCACCTGCGCAGGCTCCAGCCCGATGCGCCGGCAAAAATGCAGCAGGTCGGAAGCCTTGTCTTTCGACAACATATAGAGATTTTCATCCGTAACGCCCAGAGAATGTGCACGGTGCATCAGGCTCGGCGACACACCGCCTGTGATGATCGCACACGGGAAACCATTGTCGACCGCCGTGCGCACCCCGAAACAATCCTTGGAATTGAACTGCCGCAGCAGATCGCCGTCGGGCATCGCCAGCACCAGTCCGTCGGTAAAGACCCCGTCCACATCGAACGCAAAGGCCTTGATATCTTCAAATCGCGTCATACGTCACAAAGGTAAGCATTTTTTACCGCATAAATAAAGCCAGCAGCACCGTCAACGAACTGATAGCCAGCAATACGGCGCCATACATCACCACCCACATGATGCCGGTTGAAATGGTCAGCCGTATGCTCTTCTTCCATCCCTCATTCAGCCACTGATGATAATCCACCACCAGGAGGATGCCCATGAGAAAGGCATCGATGGAAGATTTCTTGCCCCAGCTGATCAACACCGCAAAGAGCATGAAAAAGCTGAACTGGCAAAGAATGTAGGCCGCCGCGGCCGCGTGCGCGGACGGCCGCATCTTATAGCGCCGCAACACCACCCCCATGGACAGCCAGAGGAAGAAGAAATCCCCGAGGAAGAGCGGAATGCCCTGGCTCCTGAGGGCGCCTTCCAGTGCCGCCAACGAAGCTTCATGCTGGGTGTCCACCTCTTCCGGATACTGATCCAAATGAAGCAGATTCCATCCTCGATGCACAATTATTACGGTGTTTCGGACCAGTTGGGCTCCGCGCGTATCGGGAATCGTCTCCGAAAGCTTCTCCTGATCGAAACTGAGGGGTTTCTTCGGCACTTCCTTGATGGGCTGCAGCACCGATGAGACCAAGGCAAAAAAAGCATAGAAAACAATCAGGGAGGTCAGCGGCGCCAGGTAGATCTCATGCCTGCCCCGGATATAATCGCGGATCATGTATCCCGGACGCAGGAGCAGATGGACGAACGTGCGCTTGGCGTCGTCGTTCAGGAACGGAATGCTGTCGAAGGCACCCTTGTAGAAGTCTTTGGATCCCTTCTTCCGCACCTCCTTCGGCTGCTTCCAGGGATTGAATCCCAGGTTCTGCCAGATCCGGAAGGCACGCCAGCGAACGTCCCAGGCGTGAAATTTACGATTGCTGCGCATCCTGCTCTTTCTTTTGTTCTTGTTCTTCTTTCTCGCGCTCTTCCCGTTTTCTTGCACTCCGGAGTTCATCCATATAGCTGGCCGTGATGACGCCGGAAGGCAGTGCGATGATCGCCACGCCGAAGATCGACGACAGCATGCTGACAAATCGGCCAAGGTCCGTCACGGGAATCATGTCGCCATAGCCTACGGTCGTCAGGGTGACAGTCGCCCAGTACAACGCATCGAAGAAACTGCCGAAGGTCTCTTCCCCGGTAGCCGGATTGAAATGAGGTTCTGCATTGAACATGACCAGTGCCGTGACAAAGATATAGAAAATAGCGATGCCCAGCACGGTCAGCAAGACCTCTCTTTCCTTACGGATCACCCGGAGCAGCACCTCGATCTTGTCGGTATAGCGGATCAGCTTGAATACGCGGAGGATGCGCAACAAACGCAGCATTCGGGAGACACGCAGGATCTTGAAACTGCCCGCAACGACATGGAGGCCGGGAAGGATGGACAGGAGGTCGACGACGGCCCAGGCCGTGAACGGATACAGGACGAATGACCATCCCCCTTTCTTCAGTCTAAAATCCGCTGTAAGCCATCGTAATAAATAATCAACAATGAAGATTGTGACCGTAACAATCTCGATGGTCTCAAACACCGGATAATCCCTGGCATAAGTAAGCGGGACGATGCTGGCGATGATGGCAGACAGCATCACGGCATCGTAGACCCAGCCCTGTTTACCGCCGCGGGCGGGTTCAATGATTCGATAGATTGTTTTTCGCATGTCAGAAAGCATTGATACTTTTTTCTACAACAGTGAAATGGATATCATGGCCGGCGTACGAGAGACCGTAGATTCTTCCCGGGTCGTCGTGGTAGGCCGGTCGCGGGTCCTGGGCGAGAATCTCGCGCAGGGTCGCCAACTGATTGTCCGTCAGGCTGGCGGCCAGTTCCGGGGCAATCTCGACGTCAAGCAGTTCCTGAGGCCTGGTGCCGACGAAGCCGTCGGTCGCTTCGGGATGGGCATCCACGCCAGGCAGATAGGGCTTGATGTCGTAGATGGGCGTCCCGTCCATCAGGTCGGCGCCGGAGACGAGGAGGACCCGGCCGTTGGGACCGTCCTCCACGATGGCTTCAAGACGGACGCACGACAATCCGATGGGATTGGGCCGGAACGGCGACCGCGTGGCGAACACCCCCATCCGCACGTTTCCGCCCAGCCGCGGTGGCCGCACGGTCGGAAAGGCCGGAGCGGCTTCCGAGAATTGCCAGATCAACCAGATGTGCGAGAAGCCGTCGAGGCCGCGAAGCGCCTCGGCGACGCGGTACGCAGGCTCGAAGACGATCTTAGCGCGCAGTGACGGTGCCAGGCCGCTCTGCCGCGGCAACCCGAACTTCGTCGGAAAATCGTTGTGGATCCGTGCGATGATTTCCATTACAAGATCTTCTTCAGGTCTTTCCGCAGCGTCTCTGCGTCCTTGAAATGCAGGCCGGAGAGGCCGGCGGCGCGGGCACCTTCGACGTTGGAGAGCGTGTCGTCGATGAAGACCGATTCTTCGGCCTTGAGGCCGTAGCGGTCGAGCAGGCACTGGAAGATGGCGGCGTCGGGTTTCAGGAGCCGTACGTCACCGGAGACGATCTTCCCGTCGAGCAGGGCGAAGATGGGATAATTCTTCTCAATCTGGTAGAAAGTCTCGGAAGACCAGTTCGTCAGGCCGTACACGCCGTAGCCGGCGGCCTTCAGGTCGGACACCAGTTCGTACATGCCCGGAATCTCTCCTCCCATCATTTTGGTCCACTCCGACCAGTACACGTCGATCTCACGGGTCCACTCGGGATGCAACGCCTTCAATTCGGCAAGACCCTCCGCAAAGGGTTTTCCGCCGTCAAACTGGCGGTTCCACTCGTTCGTGCAGATGTTGTCGAGAAACCAGGTCGCTTTCTCAGTGTCGCCGAAATAGTCGTCGAACAGGTAGTGCGGATTCCAGTCCACAAGGACGGCGCCGAAGTCGAAGATGATGTTGCGGATCATGGGATTCGTGCTTGTATTTGCGGCAAAGATACGAATAATTTTATGTACCTTTGTACTATGCAACCCCATCCGATTTCTGATTCCGATTCGTTCGAGAGCATCCTCGTCGGCGCCATCAAGGCGGGCTTTCCTTCGCCGGCCGAGGAGGCGCGTGAGAAACTCGACCTGGTGAAGCTGCTGGTGCGCCATTCCGCCTCCACCTTTTTCTTCCAGGTGGACGGTGTGTCGATGGTCGACGCCGACATGGACGAGGGCGACATCCTGATCGTCGACCGTTCCGTGGAACCATACAATGACTGCAAGGCCGTCTGTTTCATCGACGGGGAGTTCACGGTCAAGCGCGTGGCCATCGGTACCCGGGGCGTCGTGCTCCTGCCCTGCAACGAGAACAATACGAAGTTCAGGCCCATCCCGGTCGGTCCCGACAACGACTTCGTGATCTGGGGTGTGGTAACCTACATCATCAAAAAAGCATAATCTCCTGCAAGACGGATGTTTGCGCTGGCCGACTGCAACAATTTCTTCGCTTCGTGCGAAAGGGTTTTCCGTCCCGACCTGGAAGGAAAACCGGTGATCGTGTTGAGCAACAACGACGGCTGCGCCGTGGCGCGCAGCAACGAGGCCAAGGCGCTGGGCATCGCGATGGGCGCGCCGCTCTTCAAGATCCGCGACATCGTGGAGAAGCACCATGTGGCCGTTTTTTCCTCCAATTTCCCGCTCTATGGCGACATGTCGCGCCGGGTGCAGGAAGTGCTGCGCGAATTCGCCCCTGCCGTGGAGCAGTATTCCATCGACGAATCCTTTCTGGACCTGCGCGGCACGCTGGTCGACGACTATGCGGCCTATGCGCGGGAGATTTCGCGCAGCTGCCGGCGGATGACGGGCATCCCCGTCTCCGTAGGTATCGCACCGACCAAGACCCTGGCCAAGATCGCATCCAAGCTCTGCAAGCACTATCCCAAACTGCAGGGCGGCTGCTACATGCACCGTCCTCAGGACATCGAAACGGTGCTGCGCCGCTTTCCCGGGGAGGATGTCTGGGGCATCGGCCGCCGTTCCGTCAAGAAACTCGCGCTGCTGGGCGTGCATACGGCGTGGGACTATGTGCAACTGAAAGAATATGACGTGCGCAAGCAGTTCGCGTTGCCGGGCTGGCGCACCTGGAAAGAATTGCAGGGTGTGCCCTGCATCGAATTCGAAGATTACATCGAGCCGAAGCAGAGCATCTGTGTATCACGAAGTTTCGCCAAGGAAATCCGTGACGTCGGAGAACTCTGCAGCCAGGTGGCGACCTTTGCCGAATCGGCTGTCACCAAACTGCGGAGGCAAGGCTCCCTGGCACTCGAGATGGTGGCCTTTGCCGTGACCAACCGTTTCCACGAAGACGATCCGCAGGCCTTCTCCAGCCAGCTGGTCGTATTTCCCGACGGGACCGACGACCATACGACGATTGTCGTGGCCGCCGCCGACGCGGTGCGCACGTTCTTCAACCCTCGCTACGGCTACAAGAAAGCCGGGGTGGTCTTCACGCGCATCGTTCCACGCGACGGGCATCCGCGCTCGCTCTTCCGCGACGCCGATGCCGATGCGCGCAGCGAACGCCTCTCCCAGGCCATCGACACCATCAACGCCACCTACGGCCGCGGCTCCGTCCTCTTCGGCATCCAGGGCGACGGCCGCACCCACAGCGCCCGCGAGCAGCAGTCTCCCCACCGCACCACCCGCTGGAGTGAAATTCCCCATGTGACGGTGAAATAGTCCCAGATGGTCCGGCGTTTCCCCTCCGTCCGGTTTTTTATTTCCTTTTTTGCGCGTTTTTTTGTAACTTTGAAGATAACTATTTTTGAGAATCCATGAAAAAATAGAGTGATATGCCTGATAATACCGTCAAAAAAGAGACACAGTCTGTGTTTGTCGAACAGTTTTCCGCCTGTGCCGGTTTGGAAACGAGGCTGATCCCCGATATCCGTGAGGGAGGGAAGCCCGGCATGCAAAAAGTGACATTTCCTCTTCTGGCCGGGACAAAAGACCTGGATGCTCTCCGGAAACGTTTCAGTTGCCCGGCCGATGTGCTGTTGACCAGCGCATTCGGTATGACCGTCTCGGTATGGAACGCAGATACGAAGGCCTTTTTCCCGACCGGCGGCGGCCAGTGGCCGGTGCTGGTGGAATGGACGCCGGAGATGCCTTTGAAGGAGCTGCTGGCCAAACGGCAGAAACAGCAGGAACTCGTTCTCCGCGATAAAGGCTATTCCTATGCAGATTGCGTCCGCGATATGGAACCGGGCGTTTCAGCCTTTTTCGACGGACCCGAAGATCCGGAAGCCGAAATCGGCGATGACGCCCTGGCGTTCCGCATGACCGCTGGCAAGGACGGCGCTTTCCGGATGGAGTGCCGTTACCGGGCCGATCAGTACTCAGAAACAATACTCCGGCAGTTCACGGACAGTTTCTCCGCTTGCCTCCTGTCGATGGGGAAGGCGGAAACCGTGGGAGAACTCACTTTCATTACCGATACACAGCTGGCTGAGACGGATTCCTTCAATCCGGAACCCTTCTCCGGCGACGTCGGCCTGACGCTTCTGGACGCTTTCCGGGAAAATGTGAAAAACTTCCCGGATCACCCGGCCGTGGTGTTTCAGGATACGACACTTACCTATGCCCAGCTCGACAGGGTGTCCGACAACCTGGCTGCCTATATCGCTTCCGTCGTCAATCCTGGCGGAGTGGTCGCCATTATCCTGAACCGGAACCAGTATATGGCTGTCGCGCCACTGGCCGCCATCAAGGCCGGTTGCGCATACGAGCCGCTGGACCCTTCCTATCCGGCCGAACGCCTCTCTTTCATGGTGCAGGACGCCGGAGCTTCCCTTCTCATTGCGGATGCCGGACTGGAGGAACTGGTCGGCGGCTATGAAGGAAAAGTGTTCCTGACCAGGGACATCGCTTCGCTTCCCGAGGGAAAGGCGAAGGTTCCGGCTCCGAAGCCGGACGACCGCTTCATCCTGCTCTATACCAGTGGAACGACCGGCGTTCCCAAGGGCGTCCAGCTGATTCACCGGAACATTTCCGTCTACGGGCGGAACAACCAGGCCAATCTCGGCGTCAAGGAAACCTCCCGTATGGCAGTCTACGCCAGCTTCGGTTTCGACGCTTTCATGAGCGATTATGCAACGGCACTCATGGCAGGGTCGGCCCTCTATATCATTCCCGAGGAGATTCGTCTGGATCTGCTTGCCCTGAATGATTTCTTCGAGGGAAACGGCATCACCCACACCCTGATGACGACGCAGGTCGCCACGCAGTTCGCCATCAATTTCCCGGAAAACAAGTCGCTGAAGGCCATGTACACCGGCGGTGAGAAAATGGTCAGTCTGGCACCGCCCAAGTTTGCGTTATTCAACTGCTACGGCCCCACGGAGACCACGGCTTATGTGGTCAGCAAGCATGTGACCGTGCAGGAACCGGACATCCCCATCGGGCGTCCATTGCCGGGTGTCAATGCCTATATTCTGGGCAAGGGTGGCGGGCGTCTGCCGGTGGGCGCCGCGGGAGAACTGGTGATTTCCGGCTGGCAGGTGGGCATGGGCTACCTGGGACGGCCCGACAAGACCGCCGAGGTGTTCATTGACAACCCCTTTACCGACGACCCCGCCTACAGGCACATGTACCGGACCGGCGACGTTGTCCGCTACCGGGCTGACGGCGACATTGAGTTTATCGGACGCAAGGACATGCAGGTGAAGATCCGGGGTTTCCGCATCGAACTCAAGGAGGTGGAAAGCGTCATCCGGGAGTTCCCCGGCATCACGGATGTCACCGTCCAGGCTTTCGACGAGGAGGGCGAGGGAGGAGGCAAGTTCCTGGCGGCCTATGTCGTCGGCGATGCCCCGGTGGACATCGACGCGCTGAATGCCTTCATTCTGGACCGGAAACCGCCCTACATGGTGCCTTCTGTGACCATGCAACTTGATGCTATACCACTGAATGTCAATCAGAAAGTGGATCGTAAGGCGCTTCCGAAACCCGAGATGCGCAAGAAGAGCAAGCCAGCGGAGGATGTGCCCTTCAACCTGTTGGAACAGAAACTCGCCGACCTCATCCGTGAAACCACCCATATTGACGGATTCTCGCTGACGGAGCCTCTCATCTATTCGGGCCTTACTTCCCTGGCGGCACTCCGGCTTGCAGTCGAATTGAACAAGCGGTTCGGCATCATGGTGGACATGAATTCCTTCGTCAAGACTGCTACGCTCCAAAGTATCGAGAACGAAGTGCTTTCCTTTATGTTCTCCGGTGAGGCCCCCATGCGCCAGGGTACTCCCCAGGGCACGGTATCGGCACAGCCGCTGACTTTCCAGCAGGAGGGTCTCTATTTTGAGTGCATGAAGAATCCCAGCGAGACCGTGTACAACCTGCCGCTCTGCTGGACCCTTCCGGCTACCCTTGATCCCGAGGCTGTCCGCACGGCTTTCCTGAAGGTGGTGAAATGCCATCCTGCGCTGAATTCCCGCTTTGAAATGCGCGAGGGCAAGGTGATGCTGGTCCCTTGCGAGAAGGAGCCGGAGGTGAGCGAGTCCACCGTTCCGGAAGAGAACTTCCCGGATTACAAAGCGCATTTCCTGGATCCGTTCAATTTGTCCGAAGGACCGCTTTTCAGAGCTACCGTCGTCAAGTCGGGGAAGGGCCTGTACTTGTTGACGGACTTCCATCACCTGGTCTTCGACGGACGTTCGATGGACATCTTTATGACGGAGTTCTGTGCTGCGATGGACGGGACGGATCCCGTGCCGGAGAATTTTACTTACTTCGACTACGCTGCCGACCAGAAAGCTTCGGAAGGCAATGAGGAATACACCGCCGCGGAGGCCTTCTTCCAGGAGCGTATGGCAGGTTGCGAAGGTGCCAGCGCCATTCTTCCCGACCGGAAGAAAGGTGATGAGGCCGGTGTGGTGGCATCCCTGAAACTGCCTGTGGGTGCGGAAATCGCCGCCCGCTGCCAGCAACTGGGCATTTCTCCGGCCAGTTACTTCCTAGGTGCGGCCTACCTGGCCGTCGGTGTCTTCTCCGGCAGCCGGAATGTGTACATGTGTACCGTGAGCAGCGGCCGCTCCGACCTGCGGGTATCCGATACCATCGGCATGTTCGTGAACACGCTCGCACTGTCCGCCGACACAGGGGGGGACAAAGTGGAGGACTATCTGCGGGAAACGGACCGCGTGTTCGCCGAGTCCCGCTCTCACGAATACTATCCTTTCGCCAAGGTGTCTTCCGACTACGGTTTCCAGCCGCAGGTGATGATGGCCTATCAGGTTGGCCTGCTGGAGTCCTACCGGATCGGCGGGAAGGAAATCTCCTACGAGGACCTGGCTACCCAGACCCCGATGTTCCCCGTGAGCCTCTTCGTAAATGGCGGGGAGGCGGCCGA
>JAEETO010000060.1 GCA_016290385.1 Bacteroidales bacterium
GCCCGGAGCGTATTGGCATTGGGGCCGCAGACCAGGATGCGCTCAGTGCCCTTGAGCGGCAGGATGCCGCCCTCGTTCTTGAGCAGCACCTCCGACTCGACGGCTGCCGCGTAGGATTCCTTTGCGAAGCGTTCGCACGCGAAATCCGGGTAGTCATACTCCCAGGTCGGGTGCTCGAACAGGCCCAGGCGGACCTTCAGGCGCAGGACGCGGCGGACAGCATCGTCGATACGGGACATCGGGATCTCACCCTTCTCGGCCAGGTCCACGATCACGTTCACGCATTCAGGATCGTACGGATCCATAATCATGTCAATGCCGGCATTGATGCCCAGCGCGACAGCTTCCCGCTTGTCAGCCGCCACGTGGTCACGTGTATAGAGATTGTCGATGTCAGCCCAGTCCGTCACCAGCAGGCCGTCCCAGTTCAGCTGTTCCTTCACCCAGCCGGTGAGCAGCAGCGCATTGGCATGCGTCGGAATGCCGTTGATGGAGGCGGAATTCACCATGGCGGTGAGGGCACCTGCCTCGAAGCATTCCTTGAACGGGCGGAAGAATTTTTCACGCAGGTCATTCTCGGCGATATAGGCCGGGGTGCGGTCTTTGCCGGAGTGTGGCACGCCATAGCCCATAAAGTGCTTGAGGCTCACGGCGCAATTCTCCAAACCGATGTGGTTGGGATCACTGCCCTGGATGGCGATCGTCTCGACGCGGGCCATCTCTGCCTGCAAGTACGGATCCTCGCCGAAGCTCTCCCAGATGCGGGGCCAGCGCGGATCGCGGCCCAGGTCCATGACAGGCGAGAACACCCACGGGCACTGTGCGGCCCGGGTCTCATAGGCCATGGCCCGGCCCATTGCGAAGGCATAGTCGCGGTTGAAGGTAGCACCCAGATTGATTTCCTGGGGATAGAGCGAACCTTCGATCAGATATGAGGCGCCGTGGATCATATCCAGGCCATAGATGCACGGGATGCCCAGTACTTCCATCGACTTGTCCTGGATCTGCCGGATCATGTCGGCGGTCTGCTCGCGGGTATGCGCGGCGTCGTGCATCACGTTGAGGATGGAACCCACTTTGTATTCGCCGATGATCTTGTCCAGTTTCACCGGATCGATGGCTTCGTGCGTATCGTCTTCAATCGTCATGACGGTCAGCTGGACCAGCTGGCCGGCCTTCTCTTTCAGGGTCATGCCTTTCAAAACCTTTTCGACTTTCGCCTCAACGTCCTTGTCGGGAGCAATGGCTGGTTCGACAACCGGCTTGGAGGCACAGGCGGCGACCAGAACGAGTATTACGGAAAGAAGGGTTATTCTGAGAATGCTTTTCATGATCATTTCATATTTTGAGTATTGGAACGCTCGCGCCACAGGGTCGTCATGTCTTCGAGGGTCTTGCCCTTGGTCTCAGGAACGAGGCGCCAGACAAAGATCGCGGCCGCTACGCAGATGATGCCGTAGAGGGCGTAGGCGAAGAAATGGCCGAAACTCTCCCCCATCGCACCCAGCTTCATGTTGTACATGGGCACGAAGGTGCTCGACACGATGAAGTTGAAGATCCACTGGAAGGCCACGGCCAGGGCCGTTGCCTGGCTGCGGATGGTATTGGGGAACAATTCAGCGATGTAGACCCAGCAGATGGGACCCCAGCTGAACATGAAGCAGGCGCTGTAGACCATGATGCTGATGACCGGGACGATGGCCGGCATCGTCACCACGTTCGACAGGGCGACACCCAGCGCGCCGATGGCCATGCCGATCGAGCCAGAGATGAGCAGGGGCTTGCGGCCTAGCTTCTCGACAGTAAACACCGCCACCAGCGTGAAGCTGATGTTGATGATACCCATGATGACGGTAAAGAGCATGTTGTTGCTCACGCCCATCGACTCGAAGATGCGCGGCGCGAAGTACAGCACGGCGTTGATGCCGATGATCTGCTGGAAAACGCTCAGCATGCAGCCGATGAAGATGACCATGTAGCCATACGCGAAGAGTTTTTCGCGCCGCTCAACGACCGTCTCCTTGATGTCCTGCAGGATTACCTTCGCCTGTTTCTCTCCGTTGATGCGGGCAAGGATGGCCAGGGCCTTGTCATCGAGGCCCAGGATCACCAGATAACGGGGCGATTCGGGAATCAGCAGGACGAGCAAGGTAAAGAGTCCGGCCGGGAAAGCCTCGGAAACGAACATGTTGCGCCAGCCGACCGTATTGGTCCACTCCACGATGTTCGGGTCGCTCTTGTGCGACTGGATGATCAGGAAGTTGACGAAATAGACCACCAGCTGGCCGAAAATGATGGCGAACTGGTTCCACGAAACGAGCTTGCCGCGCTGGTCGGCGGGTGCCAGCTCCGCGATGTACATCGGGCAGATGGCCGAAGCCAGTCCCACGCCGATGCCGCCCAGGATGCGGTAGAAGATGAACGCGATCAGGACGCCCTTGCTAGCCACCCCGTGCGGGAACAACAGGAATTCCGGGCTGTACGATCCCAACGCACTGAGGAAGAACAGGATACCTGCGATCATCAGCGAGCGGCGCCGGCCCAGGCGGGAAGTCAGCAAGCCGGACAGCAGGGCGCCGACCACACAGCCTATCAGGGCGCTGGAGGTCGTAAAGCCATGGATGGCATCGGTATAGGCAAAGTCCCCGGCCGTCTGGAAGAAGGCCTGCAGGCCCCGTTCCGCGCCGGAGATGACAGCCGTATCGTATCCGAACAGCAGGCCGCCCAGCACCGCCACCAGCACGACGCTGATGAGATACCAGGAACTGCCTTCTTTTTTCAATTCACTCATACGCTGCTATTTGCAATAAAGGGCGACGATGGTTTCGTAGAGCTCCTGCTTACCGGAAATCTGTTTCGGTTCCCCATGGGTCTTCGCATAGTCGACGATGTCTTCCAGCGTCAGCCCGCCCGCTTCGTACTCCTTGCCCATGCCGCTGTCATACGAAGCGTAGCGCTCCTTGACCATGGCCGGGATGGGCGATTCATCGAGAATGGCGGCGGCATTGACCAGGGCACGGGCCATGGCGTCCATGGCGCTGATGTGCGCGATGAAGATGTCTTCCGGATCGGTGGAGTTGCGGCGGAGCTTCGCATCGAAGTTCGAGCCACCCGGAGCCAGGCCGCCGTTGCGGATGATCTGGAGCATGGCCAAGGTCAGTTCGTAGTTGTCGATCGGGAACTGGTCGGTGTCCCAGCCGTTCTGGGCGTCGCCACGGTTGGCGTCGATGCTGCCCAGCATGCCGTGATCGACGGCGCAGGCCAGTTCATGCTCGAAGGTATGGCCGGCCAGCGTGGCATGGTTCACCTCGATGTTGACCTTGAAGTCCTTGTCGAGGCCGTGACGGCGCAGGAAGCCGATGACGGTCTCCGTATCCTGGTCGTACTGGTGCTTGGTCGGTTCCATCGGCTTGGGTTCGATGAGGAAGGTGCCCTTGAAGCCGTGAGCACGGCCATAGTCACGGGCAAGGGCCAGAAAACGGCCCAGGTGCTCTTTTTCGCGCTGCATCTGGGTGTTGAGCAGGCTCTGGTAGCCTTCGCGGCCGCCCCAGAACACATAATTCTCGCCGCCCAGCTTGATGGTGGCGTCAATGGCGTTCTTGATCTGGACGGCAGCGCGGGCCAGCACGTCGAAATCAGGGTTGGTGGCGGCGCCGTTCATATAGCGTTTGTGGCCGAATACGTTGGCCGTGCCCCAGAGGTTTTTGATACCCGTGGCTTTCATCTTCTCCAGCAGATAGTCGGTGATGTCCTTCATGCGGGCCTCATACTCGGCGATGTCGTCGGTGTCCTCGACAAGGTCGATGTCGTGGAAGCAGAAATACTCGATGCCAAGTTTCTCCATGATTTCAAAACCGGCGTCGGCTTTGGCGCGGGCACGCTCGTACGGGCACTCGCCCTTGTCCCATTCGTAGCTGCGGGTCTGGCCGCCGAACTGGTCGCCGGATGCCTGGCCCAGCGTGTGCCACCAGCACATGGCGAAACGCAGCCAGTCTTTCATTTTCTTGCCTTTGACCACACGGTCCGGCTGATAATAATGGAATGCAAGCGGATTTTTGCTTTCGGGACCCTCAAAGGGGATCTTACCGATGGTGGGGAAATACTCTTTTGTCATGACTGTATGTTTATTGTTACTTATTGTCGTCATGCCGGGCTTGACCCGGCATCTGGGATTTCCAACGATTATACGCGGCGCGGTATTCCTCCTGGTGCGACGGTTCGACCACGTCGAGACGCTCCAGCGAGGCAAAGGCCTCAGATGCATCGCGGTAGATGCCGGCGCCGATGCCCGCTCCGCGGGCGGCACCCACAGAACCGTCGGTGTCGTACAACGCTATGGTCGCACCGGAAGTGGCTGCCAGTGCCTCGCGGAAGAGCGGCGAAAGGAACATGTTGGCCCGTCCGGCATGGATGCGGTCGACCTTCATACCCATCTGCTCCATGATCTCGATACCGTAGCAGAAGGAGAAGACCACGCCTTCCTGTGCGGCGCGCAGCAAGTGGGCGCGGCCGTGGCGGTTGAAATTCAGGCCATGGAAACTGCAGCCTGCATCTTTGTTCTCCAGCATGCGCTCGGCTCCGTTGCCGAAAGGCAGGATGGAGAGGCCGTCAGCGCCGATCGGGGCCTGGGCCGCCAACTCGTTCATGGCGGCGTAGGAGAAGCCCTCGGGCATTACGTTGCGGCGCACCCAGGCATTCAGGATGCCGGTGCCGTTGATGCAGAGCAGGACGCCCAGACGGGGGTTTTCGGCCGTATGGTTCACATGCGCGAAGGGATTGACCCGCGACAGCGGGTCGTAGGCCACCTGCCCGATGACACCGTAGACCACGCCGGAAGTGCCGGCGGTGGAAGCGATCTGGCCGGGTTCCAGCACATTGAGGCTCAATGCGTTGTTCGGCTGGTCGCCGGCCCGGTAGGTGACCGGGGTGCCGGCCGCCAGGCCGAGTTCCCGGGCGGCTGCCGGGCAGACACGGCCCTGGTCCCCGAAGGTGGGGACGATGTTCGCGAGCAGGGATTCATCGAGACCCATGACCCCAAGCAGGCGCTGGGAAGGCGCATTCTTCTGGAAATTCCAGAAAATTCCTTCCGACAGGCCGCTGACTGTTGTGGCGGCTTCGCCGGTCAGGCGCAGGGCTACATAGTCGCCCGGCAGCATGATTTTCCAGATCTCTTCATAAACTGCCGGTTCGTTTTCCTTGACCCAGGCCAGTTTGGCAGCCGTGAAATTGCCCGGAGAATTGAGCAGGTGCGACAGGCACCATTCTTTCCCCAGCTCTTCACAAGCCCGCTGGCCGTAAGGGACGGCGCGGGAGTCGCACCAGATGATGGACGGGCGCAAGGGCTTCCCGTCCCGGTCGACACACACCAATCCGTGCATCTGGTAGGAGATGCCAATGGCCTTGATATCGGCCGGAGCCACACGGCTAGCCGCCAGCACGGCGGCGGTGGCCTGTTTCAGATATGCCCACCAGTCATCGGGGTTCTGCTCGGCCCAGCCGGGCCTTTCCGAGAGAATGGGTGCTTCCTGTGGCGGATAGAAGGAGGAAGCGACGCATTTGCCCGTAGCGGCCTCGACGAGGGAGGCTTTTACGGACGAGCTGCCGATATCATAACCCAGCAAGTACATGGTTCAGATTTTAAAGTAATACGTATGTCACCGGGCTCGCCCGTGCTCTGGATAAGCACCTGGGCCAGTCCATTGAAAGTATCGATAGTAAAGTTTTTCCCTTCAGGATCGTCCGGACGTTCTTTGGCCCGGAAAGCCGGATCGCCATTTCCACAACCCAGGATTCGGCCCGGGCCTTCCACGCTGACCGTGACAGGCAGGCTCGCGGTGGGAACGAAACGGCCCCTGGCATCCTGTACGGACAGATTGACGACAGCAAGATCCCGGCCATCTGCACATATGACAGGCCGGTCGATTTCAGCCTGCAAATCCGCAGGCGCACCGGCCGTGAAGACCGTCTTTTCCATCACTTTGCGGCCCTTCTTGTAGCCGACGGCCCTGACGCTGCCCGGCCGGTATACAGCCGTCCATTCCAGGTGTCCGTCGTGCGGCATCTTCTTCCGGCCAAGGTTTTTCCCATTGACATACAGCGCCACTTCATCGCAGTTGCTGTATACCCAGACTGGGACCTTTTCTCCCTCATGGCCTTCGAGATTCCAGTGCGGCAGGATGTGCAGCACGGTTTCGTCGGTCCACCAGGATCGCAGGAAGAAAGCTTCATCTTTCGGGAAGCCGCAGTAGTCCAGGATGCCGAATTCGGATCCCGTCGCCGGATAGACGAGCGGATTGGGCTCGCCCCGATAGTCGAAACCGGTCCAGTAGAACAGGCCGGCCAGCCAGGGACGTGCATCGTAGAACTGCAGGCCCCGCTCGATGCAGTTGAGCAGGCTGTCCGGACCCTGCGGCGCACGGTTGATGGCGGCCATGCGGCCGTTCTCGCGGTCGTCGTAGTAGACGCCGCGGGTGCCGCAGCCCGAGGTTTCCTCGGTGCCGACGGCCACGCGGGCGGGATAGTCGGCCCTGTGCTTGTCGACCGGATTCTGCAGGATATAGTTGTAGCCCGCCACGTCGGTTCCCTTGAGGATTTCCGGTCCGCTGCTCGATGCCACGACTACCGGACGGGTCGGGTCTATACTGTGGCAGAATTCCGTCATCGTGCGGGCGATGCGTTCGCCCTTCTCGTTCCATTCGATCCCCCACTCTTCGTTGCCGATGCCCCACAGGATGATGCAGGGATGGTGCCTGTCGCGCTCGATCATCTTGCGCAGGGGTTCGAGCTGAGCTTCGTTGACGCCCATCAGCCGCGTCTCCTCCAGTACGTACATGCCCAGGCTGTCGCAGATGTCGAGCAGCGCGGGCGAAACGGGATTGTGGGAGGTGCGGATGGCGTTGAAACCATATTTCTGGAGTTGTTTGATGCGCCAGACCCAGAGGGCATCTGGAATGGCGGCGCCCACGCCGGCAGCGTCCTGATGGACATTGGCACCGTGGATGCGGATCACCTGTCCGTCGACCAGGATCCCCCGGTCAGGATCGATTTCAATCTTCGGGAGATGACGCTGCGGCTTCGCGGGTTCCGGGCCGATGGTCAGCCAGACGTGGCGGTAGATGCCCGCCCCCTCATAGAACCAGCCTTCCTCAAAGGTCGCGTCAGCCCGGACGGCGATCACGTTGTCGCCGCCGTAGTTCAGGTATTCCGCGATGTTATAGGTCGCCGTGGTATAGCCGCTCTTCTCGCCACCCAGCCAGAAGCCGTTGACCCAGATGTCCGAGTCGCGGAAGATGCCGTCGAAACGAACGGAAACGGGCTGTCCCAGCGCCTCGGCCGGCACCGTGAAATGCTTGCGGTACCAGCCCACGCTGGTTTCCGGCCACTTCCAACCCACGGTCTTGTAGCCATGGCTGTGGGAAGCCTCCGGCGAGAACGGCAGGTCCACCACCCAGTCGTGCGGCAGCTGCACCGGCTTCCAGGCACTGTCGTCGAACTTCACGGCATAGGGACCCTCATTATGGATGGAAGCCGCTTTTGTGAAATAGTTGAAGTATTCCGTGCCGCGTCCGAAATCTTTGGCCGGAGATGAAGCGTTGCCGAACGCAAACTTCCAGCCGTCATCAAACAGCATCTCCTGCGCTGCTGCGGGCAGCAGTGCAAGCAGGAGGACCAACGACAAAAGACTTTTCTTCATTAAAGAGTTAAAGTTACTGAATTTCCAGCATATTCGCAAACCATGCCCGCCGCATCCGGATCATAGGCGTGCGGATGGGAAGGATCGACCACCACCACGTGGAACGTACGGTTGACCAGCATCTCCGGGAACGAGCCGACACGGTCACCGATGGTCAGGGTGCGGGAAGCATCGTCCCAGTGGATGGGAATCGTACTGTACGCGCCCTTTTCATAAGCGTAGGTCAGACCGTCATCCTCATACAGCTTGAAATCGGCATCGGCACCCGCATACACATAGAGCCGGATGGCATCGGCCGGTTTCTGGTCGGACCACTCCATGTCCGGTCCGAAAGGAATGATGGAGCCGGCACGGACGAAGAGCGGCATGCGCTCGTAGGGAGCCGGCATCTCGCGGGTGCGGCCACCCATGATATAGGCACCGCTGTAGAAATCATACCAGCCGCCGGCCGGGAAATAGACCGCCCGGCTGCGGGCCTTGTAATGGCTCACCGGGCACGGCATCAGGGCCGGGCCGAACAACCACTGGTCAGACATATCGCGTACCACGGGATCATCGGGGAAGTCCATGGGCAGGCCGCGCATCATCGTATAGTCGTCGAAGGCCACGGCGCCCGCCAGCGAATACAGATACGGCATCAGGCGATAGCGCAGGCGCATGTACCAGAGGATGCTCTCGTAGGCCGGAGAACCCTCCCGGGCGATATACCAGAGTTCGCGGCGCGGCCACTGGCCGTGCGTGCGGAAGAGCGGCACGAAGGTGCCGAACTGGTGCCAGCGCGTCTGGAGTTCCTGCCACTCGGGCGCGTTCTTCGGATCGTAGAACTTGCTCATCACCGAGAAGCCGCCGATGTCCATGCCCCAGAACGGGATGCCGCTCATCGAGAAGTTCAGGCCGGCCGCCATCTGCATGCGCAGGTCGGTCCAGGACGTGCCGATGTCGCCACTCCAGGTGGCCGTGCTGTAACGCTGTTCGCCCAGGAAGCCGCTGCGCGTGAGCAGGAACACCCGTTTGTCGGGATCCACGCCCCGCTGCCCCTTGTAGATGGCGTCAGCATTGACGATGGAATACGCATTCAGGTATTCGGTCGAAGGGCCCAGTGCCGTCGGCGTGATGAGCCACTTGAAATAGTCCATGGGCAGGCAGTCGCGCAGGTTCGGTTCGCTGGCGTCCATCCACCAGGCGTCGATCTTGCGGTTGAACCGGGAGTACAACGTCTCGTCGATCTGGCGCCAGAACATCTGGCGACCACCCTCGGCGTACGCATCGTAGAAACTCTGCTCATGATTAAGCCAGTCAACCAGATGGTCATCCTCGGCGTGCGTGTAGGCATAACCGGCGGCCTTGAGTTCCTTGTAGTGTTTGGTATTGGTATAGAACTTCGGCCAGACACTGATCATGAAACGGCCGTGCATGGCATGTACGTCGTCGAGCATCTTCTCCGGGTCGGGATAGCGGGTCTCGTCGAATTCGTGGCTCCCCCACTGGTCGTCCTTCCAATACTGCCAGTCCTGGACGATATTGTCGACGGGGATGTGGCGGCGACGCATCTCTGCCAAGGTTTCCACCAGCTCATCCTGCGTGGAATAGCGCTCGCGGCTCTGCCAGAAGCCCAGCACCCACTTGGGCATGACCGGCGCCTTGCCGGTGAGGGTGCGGTAGCCGCCGATCACCTTGTCGTAGCTGCCGCCGGCGATAAAATAGAAATCCGCCTGCGGCTCGAATTCCGACCAGAAACTGATACCGGCCTCTTCATCGGCCGTCTGGAGCGGAGCCACCCGAAGACCGATGTACGAAACATCGCCATCGGGTTCCCATTCAACCCGGACAGGGGTCTTGACCCCCTTCTCCAGATGGACCGTAAACTTGTAGCTGTTGGGGTTCCAGGCCGGACGCCAGCGGCGCGACATGACCTCTTCGCTGCCAAAGATGGTCCGCTGGAAACCCGCATAGTATTGGATAAAATGATAGTCAGCAGTTTCAGGTGCTTCCAGGAAACCTTCATAGACCACTTTCGCGCCACTGTACTTCAATTCCGGCAGGTTTCGGATGGCCCACTCATTCTCATAATAGAGACTGTCTTCCCGCTGCACGTAAGGCTTTCCCTGTGCCGGCAGATAGGTTCCGGTCAAAGCACCTTCCTTCCCGCCCTTGTCGTAGAGTTTCAGCAACTCGCCCAGCTGTTTGTAGGGCGAAGGATTGCCCCAGCGGCTCAGCGAATAGGCATCGAACATCAGGCCGTAGCCCCGCGTCGAAACGACCATCGGGACACTGACCTTGGTGTTGTACTGGTAGAGTTCTTCGCTGCGGCCTTTGTGGTCGAATTCCCCGGCCTGGTGCTGGCCCAGGCCATAGACAGACTCATCCGCTTCAGCAGCGAACCATGTCCGGACGGACCAGGCCTTCTTCCCTTCCACCTCGACGGGCTCGAAGGACAGGACACCTTCCTGCAGCAGCGGCGTGCCGTCGGCCTTGTAGAAATTGATAGTGCCGGAAGCCTTGTACACTTCCACCACGACGCTGTCGGTGGCCAGGCGCACTTTTCCGCCGGCCTCGGTCACTTCAAAATCGCGGCAGCCGGGCTGTGGCACGACGGCCAGGCTCTGCCGGTCGGCAAACGCTCCTTCCGGAACAGCCGAAACCCGGATGATCTCCGGTGCGACGACCTGAAGTCGTAGCTGATAATCCTTGCAGGGAATCGTGACTTGGTCGTCTTTGACCGTATAGGCTTTCTGGCAGGATGCCGTCAGCAGGAGTGCCGGCAAGAGCAACAGGAGAAACAATCTTTTCATATTCAGCAAGTTTCAATTTTTAACTATAAAGGCCAGTCATCCGTGCGGAACGGAGGGACGGGAATCCCGTAGGAAGTCTGGAGGTTGGCGCCCATCCAGTTGCGGAAGCTGTAGCGCACGGCCACGGGATGGGGCACGGCTTCGCATTTCACGTAGACCGTCTGTCCGTCCCAGTCGACTTCGGCATCCGCCAGATGGAACGCGCGGTCCTCGCCGGCAAGCTCGAAGCCCACAATCTTGCGGGCGGAGATCGACTGGAGGTTCGACCAGACGTTGGTAAACAGGATCTTCACACGGCCATCCTCCAGATATTCGATGGAGCGGGGTTCCGGATAGTCGATCGGCATGCCGACCTGGAGTCCGTAGGCCGATGCCAGGGCCCGGAGGGCCATCATGTCGGCTACTTCCTGTTTGTGGGGCGGATGGATGGTGAATTCTTCGCCCAGTGTCTCAAGGCTGACGGCATAGCTGTTCGGCGTGATGGCCGCAGCGTTCATCTGCGTGCGGACGAAATCGGGACGCCAGCGGCCTTCGGCCTTGCTGTGGTCGTAAGGCGCCAGCAGGGCGAAGATGAAGGGCATCTCCTCCCCCACACCCCAGGCATCGCGCCAGAGTTTCACCATTGCACACTGCAATTTGTCGTAGCAGGCCTGCCCGATGTTCGAACACCCCTGATACCAGAGAAAGCCTTTGGCAGCATAGCCCGCCAGCGGAGCCATGCGACCATTCCAGCAAGTGGCTACGCCATTGGGATACAGGCCGGCCGTCTCGTGCAACGCCTTGATCTCAGCCAGCTCCGCCGGAGAAACACCCGCCTTTTCCACGGCTTCCATCGTCATCCACGGCTCGATGCGGCTGCCGCCCCAGGCATTCACGATGATGCCCACGGGCACGCCCAGGTTGCGGGTCAGGCGTTTGGCGAAAAGATACGCCACGGCCGAGGTTTCCGCGCACACGGCGGGATCGGACAGGGTCCAGGTGAAATCGATGTCCTGCTGCACGAAATGCGTCGTATCGGACTTGACGTTCAGCACCCGGATGCGGTCGGCATATTCGGCCGCCTCCAGCAGGTTGTCGCGGAAACCGTCGATTTGCTGGAAGCCGAAACCGCGCATCGGCATCTCCATGTTCGACTGGCCGCTGCATACCCAGACCTCGCCGAGGGCAACATCCGAAACGGTCAGCTTTTCCCGGCCGCAGCTGACGGTCAACGTAAACGGAGCACCGGCAGCCACCGTCGGAAGGGCGACACGCCAGGAACCGTCATCAGCCACTTTGGCCCGCACACTGGCACCCCACGAGCCTTCCACAGTCACGGTCTTCCCGGGAGCGCCCCAGCCCCAGACCGGTGCTTCGGTCTGCTGCTGCAGGACCATGTGATCAGAAAAAATATGCGCGAGTTTCAGCGGCTGGGCCTGCAGAAAGGACACGACAAACAGCAGGGAAATGAAAAGAGCAGTTTTCTTCATCTTACTTCAAGTTGGCGTCAATGATCTTGTTGAGGTTCTCCACCGAAAGCCCGGTCCGAAGACCATCGGGCGCCGTATGGAGGCAGTAATCGACGAGCTGGCCGACCGTGGATGTGGCCACGTGCATGCGGGTGTCGGACGAGGCGTAATAGATGAACACCGTTCCGTCGGGATCGCAGATCCAGCCGTTGCTGAACAGCACATTCATCACGTCGCCGACATATTCGCGCCCCTCCGGGGCCATGAAGAAGCCGGCCGGCTCCGCAATCACACGCGTGGGATCGTCCAGCGCCGTCATGTACATGTACAGCACGTAACGCAGTCCGCTGGCGCAGCCGCGCACGCCGTGCGCCAGGTGCAGCCAGCCCTGCGGGGTCTTGATGGGATGCGGCCCCTCCCCGTTCTTGACTTCCTTGATGGTGTGGTAGTGGCGGAGATTGATGATCTTCTCGGAGGTGATGACGGCGTGCTCCATGGAATCGACCAGGGCCCAGCCGATGCCGCCGCCGCTGCCGGCGTCGATGAAACCGTCCTGCGGACGGGTATAGAGAGCATATTTGCCATTTACGAATTCGGGATGCAGCACCACGTTGCGCTGCTGGCTCTTCGATTCGATGTCAGGGAGGCGCTCCCAGTTGACGAGGTCTTTCGTACGGGCCACGCCGGCAGCGGCCATGGCGGCCGAAAGGTCGCCGGGCTGCGACGGATCCTTGCGCTCCACGCAGAAGATGCCGTAAATCCAGCCGTCCTCGTGCGCGGTCAGACGCATGTCATAAATATTGGTGGCGGGCTCTCCGTATTCGGGCATCGTGACGGGACGCGGCCAGAAACGGAAGTGGTCCACGCCGTTCGGGCTCTCGGCCACTGCAAAGAAGGACTTGCGGTCCGCACCTTCTACGCGGGCGACCAGCACGTATTTTCCCTTCCATTTGATGGCACCCGAATTCATGACGGCATGGATGCCGAAGCGCTCCATCAGCCAGGGGTTCGTGTCCGGATGCAGGTCGTAGCGCCATTCCAGCGGCGCGTGATCCGCCGTCAGCACCGGATTCGCATAGCGGCGGTAAACCCCGTTCCCCTCCAGGGGAACATTCTGTTTTTCAAGCAGCTGCTGGTGCGTGCCACGCAGCCAGAAAAGTCTTTCGTCGTAGGTCATAGTAGTATAATGTCTTCTTTTTCAGCAAACTGAACAAAATCCGCTGCATGTTCGAAGCCTTTCCACGGCGCATAGAAATGGCCGGGCTGGTCGTGGGCGTTGCGCCAGGTGAGCACGTACTGGATACCGCTGCCCTCGATGGCCGGATACAGCACCTCGGTCCACCAGTGCGGATCCTTGAGCCCTTCGAGGCCGGTCTCGGACAGGCAGTATGTCTTGCCATGCTCTGCAGCCATGGACTGGAGGGTGGCGAGCATCCCGCGCACCTGCGAGCGGAAACGCCTTCCGGCAGCCGCCAGCCCGTCGGGTCCGACGTACTCATAGATATCCGTGCCCAGGATGTCCACATATTCGTCACCCGGATAGCGGGACATGTAGTCCGTCTCACTGATGGGGCCGTTGGGAGAATAGCACCACTGGATGTTCCGGATGCCCCGCTCTTCCACCAGATAATCGTGCGTCAACCGGAAAAGGTCCTTGTAGTCTTCCGGATCGCAGAGCTTTCCGCCCCACCAGAACCAGCTGCCGATGTTCTCATGCCAGGGCCGCAGGATGATCGGAGCGCCTTCCAGGCTGGCAAGGAAATCGCCGGCACGCTGCAGCCACAGCGCGAATTCCGCTTCTTTCTCACCGCCCGGCAGGACGGACTTCACCACCTTGTTCGAAGAGATGTCCCAGGCATCCCCGCCCGTGTACGGGTTGCGCGGGTGCCAGGAGAAAGTGACGACGCCACCCCGCTCGATCTGTTTCAGGGCGGCGCGGCGCATCAGGTCGAAGGGCACGCCGTCGAGGTTGCAGGGATCGCCCAGCTCGATGCCACCCAGGTCGAAGCCCACGACGGCCGGATATCGTCCGGCGACGTCTTTCACGTCGGAGCGTTCCAGCGGATCGTCCGCCACGTCGGTCACCACCCAGGCATGGCCGTAGACCAGGTCGTCCTGATGGCCGTAGAGGATGGGCTTGTCTGTTTTCCCGCCCTTGCGGATCTGCTCCACCGCAGCGGTGATGACACCGATGGTACTGTCGCAGTTATAGACGCCGTTCAAGCCCTGGGCCTCCTGCGAAGGGTCGCCGGTATAGGGATCACCCGACTGCCATTCTTCGTGCGGCGGACGGGCGTAGCCGCTCCAGGCCCAGAAATTGACACCGTCCAGCCGGGTGCCGATCTGGGAGAATACATAGGCATAGTACTGGTCACGGGCCTGGGTCGTAGCCCCTATCGCCGCCCGGAAACCGTCGCGCGGGAAACCGAATTCCTCCGCGACCACGGGCATTCCCAGCTCATCGGCCAGTGCCTTGTGCAGCTCCAGGTAGTCGCGGGTACGGTCGATGGCTGCGCCCACGTCCTCCAGCAAGTGATCGGGACGCACCCAGCTCCAGTTGTAGGGCCAGATATGGATAGTCATGTAGTCAATGCCAGGAATCTCGTTGACGGCCCGCAGCAGGGCAGGGTCGTTCTCGCAGCCCATCAAACCCTCGTTGCCGGTCGAGACCAGATGATTTCCGTCCAGTTCCTTGACGATGCGGGCCGCTTCCGTCATCCAGCCGATGAAGCCGCCGCGGATCTCCGGGTCATCGGAGAAGCAGCGGGGCTCGTTGCCCAGCTGCCAGGCAAAGATGGCCGGATCGTCCTTATAAGGTTTGCCCGTGATGGAATTCACGCGGGACACGATATT
>JAEETO010000142.1 GCA_016290385.1 Bacteroidales bacterium
GCATCCCGAACTTGCCATGTTCTTCGAGCGGATGACCTTCCTTCCCCTGGAGAAGATCACTCCGATGGTTCCGATGGGCGGCTCCGGCATCGGCATGCACGTGATTCCCGTGGAAAAGGCCATCTCGATGGAGAACCAGTCCATCGACATCGAGCATATCTCCTACTGGCTCAAACGCTATGAAGGCCACCTCGGCGTAGGCATCTGCTCCTGCCGCTATGGCCGCAAGAAGCTGGACGAAGGCTGTGCCGACGACTATCGCGACTGGTGCATCGGTGTAGGAGACATGGCTGACTATCTGGCCGAGACCGGCCGCGGCCACTACATCACCTACGACGAATGTATGGCCATTCTCAAGAAGGCCGAGGACAACGGCTTCGTCCACCAGATTACAAACATCGACGGCGAGGGCAAGATCTTCGCCATCTGCAACTGCAACGTCAAGATCTGCAACGCCCTGCGCACATCGCAGCTCTTCAATACGCCCAATATGTCGCGCAGCGCCTATGTAGCGCGTGTCGAGACCGGGAACTGTGTGGCCTGCGGCCGTTGCGTGGAATACTGCCCGGCCGGCGCCGTGAAACTCGGCCAGAAACTGTGCACCAGTCACGGTGACATCGAATATCCGAAACAGGAACTCCCCGACGCCGTAAAATGGGGCCCGCATAAATGGACGGAAGACTATCGCGACAAGAACCGCATCAACTGCTACCCCACCGGTACCTCGCCGTGCAAGACAGCCTGTCCGGCGCATATCGCCGTTCAGGGCTACCTGAAGAAGGCGGCCGAAGGCAAATACACCGAAGCACTGGAACTCATCAAACGCGAAAACCCGTTCCCGGCCGTCTGCGGCCGCATCTGCAACCGCCGCTGCGAGGACGCCTGTACCCGCGGGACCATCGACCGGGCCGTCGCCATCGATGCCGTCAAGAAGTTCATCGCCGAGCAGGACCTCAAGGCCGAAACGCGTTTCGTGCCTGAGATCAACATAGCCTCCAGCGTGCTGAAGCAGTGGCCCGAGAAGATTGCCGTCATCGGCGGCGGACCAGCCGGCCTGAGTTGTGCCTACTATCTGGCCACGATGGGATACAAGCCCACAGTCTTCGAGAAAAACGAGGAACCGGGCGGCATGCTCCGCTACGGCATCCCTTCCTACAAGCTGGAGAAAGACGTCATCAAGGCTGAGATCGACATCATGCGCGAAATCGGCGTCGAAATCAGGACGGGCGTCGAGGTGGGGAAGGACATGACGATCGAAGGCCTCCGCAAGGAGGGCTACAAGGGCTTCTACGTGGCCATCGGCTGCCAGGGCGGACGCCTGCCCGGCATCCCGGGAGAAAGACTGCCCGGCACGACGACGGCCATCGACTTCCTGCACGACGCCAACTGCGGCAAAGTAAAGGTTTCCGGTAAGGTGGTGGTCGTCGGCGGCGGCAACGTGGCCATCGACGCAGCCCGTGTCGCCAAGCGAAGCGGTGCTTCCGATGTTACGATGCTTTCGCTTGAAACAGAGGAGATTATGCCTGCTTCCAAAGAGGAGCGTGCCGAGGCCCGCGAAGACGGCGTGGTCCTGAAACCGGGCTGGGGCCCGAAAGAAGTGCTGGGCGACGGCAAGGTCACGGGCATTGTCTTCAAGAAATGCACGTCGGTCTTTGACGAGAAGCTGGTCTTTGCCCCTAAGTATGATGAAAATGAGCTGCTTACCCTCGACGCCGACCTCGTGGTCTTCGCCATCGGCCAGACCGTGGTGCTCAAGGATCTGCTGAAAGATACGAAGGTAGAATTCTTCCGCGGTGTGTATCCGATTGCCGATAAGCTGACATACCAGACAGCGGAGCCCGACATCTTCGTGGGCGGCGACGTATTTACCGGCCCGAAGTTCGCCATCGACGCCATCGCCGCCGGCAAGGAAGCCGCCGAGAGCCTGCACCGCTTCGTGCAGCACGGCCACATGACCATCGGCCGCAACCGCCGCGATTTCATCGAGCTCGACAAGTCCGACATCGTCGTAGAAAGCTATGACAGCGCTTCCCGGCAGGTGGAAGGACAGGACGGGTCCAACGGCCCGTTCCGCGAGTACCATCTCACGCTCACGGAGGAGCAGGTGCGCAAGGAAACGGCCCGCTGTCTCAAGTGCGGCGCTTCGGTGGTGGACGAGAACCGCTGCATCGGTTGCGGCATCTGCACGACCAAGTGCGGTTTCGACGCCATCCACCTGCACCGCGTCCATCCCGAAGCCAGCAACATGGTGGTCTCGGAAGACAAGTTCAGTGCGATCCTGCCGTACATGATCAAACGCACCGGTAAGATATTATTTAAGAAAAAATAACCGTCATGCCGGGCTTGACCCGGCATCTCCTATGCACGAACTGGGCATCGTATTCTATATCATCCGGGACGTCAAGGCGGCGGCCGAAGAAAACCACGTAGAGAAAGTCTCCGGCGTGGTCATGAACATCGGCGAAGTCTCGACCATCGTCCCGGAGTACCTGACGGACTGCTGGCGCTGGGCCGCCGACAAGGAAGCGATGCTCAAAGGTTGTGAACTCAAGATCAACATCGTTCCGGCCGTCACCTTCTGCGAGGGATGCAGAAAAGAATACGAGACGGTCAAGCATGGGCGCACCTGCCCGTACTGCGGCAGTGAACATACTTATCTGCTTCGCGGAAACGAGGTGGAAATCAAGGAAATAGAAGTACCTGACAGTTAGAAATCATTTAAAATAAAAGAATATGTCTTGTTTTTTGGTTCCATTGGCGGGGGCCATCGTCGTGAGCGCCGTCCGCAAGGGCTTTGAAGAGCAAAT
>JAEETO010000061.1 GCA_016290385.1 Bacteroidales bacterium
CTCCGACCCCCACGGATACTTCGACAAGAAGCTGGAAGATTTTCTTGCGCCGGTCGACGTGATCTGGCATGCGGGCGACTTCGGCAACGAGGCCACCTATTCGGAGATCGCTACCTTCAAGCCGCTGGTCGGCGTCTTCGGCAACTGCGACGGCTACGACGTACGCGACTTTACCAAAGTAATGCGCTACTTCGAACAGGACGGGATGAGCGTGCTGATGACCCACATCGGCGGCTATCCGGGCCACTACGACTACCGCGCCCTGCGCCTGATCGAGGCCTACCGGCCCGATATCTTCGTCTGCGGCCACTCCCACATCCTGAAAGTGGTCCACGACAAACACTACGACATGATGGTCCTCAACCCCGGTGCCGCCGGCATCCAGGGCTTCCATCTGGTCCGCACCGCCCTCCGCTTCCGCATCGAAAACGGGCAGCTCAAGGACATGGAAGTCGGTGAATGGCCCCGCAACAATTAGTCAATCAAACAATATTCACAATATGAAAAAATTGCTTACCCTCTGCTTCGCCGCGCTGATGTGCTGCTGCGTCGCGTCGGCCCAGGAGCCGAATTATGCCCTTGCGGACCAGTTCTCCGCCAAGAAGGTCAACAACATGGTCTTCAGCACCTCCATCCGCCCCAACTGGTTCAAGAATTCCGACAAGTTCTGGTATTCCTGGAAAGATTCCCAGGGCACGAAGTACTACATTGTGGACCCGGTCGCCAAGACCCGCACCGAGGCCTTCGACATGGAGCGCCTGGCCATGGAAATCTCCGCTATCGTCAAGGATCCCTTCGATGCCCAGCACCTCCCGCTCCGCAAGCTTGAACTGAAGGACGACAGCAAGTTCACCTTCGAGGTGCAGAGCACCGAAATGGTAGAGAAGAAAGACAAAAAGAAGAAAGAGGAAGGCAAAGAGGGCGACAAGCCCAAAGGCAAGCCCCAGAAAGAAAAGAAAGTCTATCGCTTCGAGTATATCCTCGCCACCGGCAAACTGGTTGACGTAACCGAAAACGAAGAGGAGAAAGACTATCCGATGTGGGCCTGCATCTCGCCCGACGGCACCAAGGCCGTCTATTCCAAGGGCTATGACCTCTACTGGATGACGATGGACGACGTGAAGAAGCTGATGGAAGACGAGAAGGACTCCACCGTGGTGGATCACCGGCTTACCTTCGACGGAACGAAAGACTTCTACTGGGGCGGCAGCAACTACCGAGCCGCAGAGATGAAGGATACGACCAAGCGCACGGCCAACTACGTGCTCTGGTCGCCCGACTCCAGGCATTTCGCCGTGGAGAAATACGACATGAGCAAGGTCAAGGATCTCTGGGTCATCAACTCCGTGGCCCAGCCGCGCCCGACCCTGCAGACCTATAAATACCAGATGCCCGGCGAGCCCGGACCGGTCAACCACCTCTTCATCTTCGACATGAAGGACGGCAGCAACAAGGAGATCGACATCTCCGCCTACAAGGACCAGGACACCGACCTGCTCCGCCGCACGTCGAAGAACGCCGACCAGTATGATGACTGGCGCAAGAGCATCTGGAAAGGCGACAACGACGGCTTCTACATGCTCCGTCGCAGCCGCGACCTCAAACGCACCGACCTGCTCCGCGTGAACGTGGCGGAAGACAGCGCCCGTACCGTCATCCACGAAACCCTCAACACCTATGTCGAGACCCGCGACCCGCGCCTGGTGAACGGCGACAAGGACATCATCTGGTGGAGCGAGCGCAACGGCTGGGCCCAGCTCTATCTCTATGGCACCGACGGCACCCTGAAACGCCAGATCACCAACGGCGCCTTCCACGTGGAGAACGTGCTGGCCGTCGACGAGACCGCCAAGGTCATCTACTTCCTGGCCATGGGCGTCAACAAGGATGAGAATCCGTACAACGGCCATGTCTACCGCATCGGCTTCGACGGCAGCGGCATGAAGCAGCTTGACGTGCCCGACCACAACGCCACCGCCAACAGCTTCAGCGACGACGCCAAATTCTTCGTCAGCAACTATTCCCGCGTGAACTCCATCCCCGAAGTGGCCCTCTTCGACGCGACGGGCCGCCAGGTGATGCACCTGCACCAGGCCGACTTCTCGCAGCTCTTCGCAGCCGGCTACAAGTTCCCCACCCCGTTCAAGGTCAAAGCCGCCGACGGCGTCACCGACTTGTACGGCTACATGTACAAGCCCTTCGATTTCGACTCCACGAAGAGCTACCCGATCATTGACTACGTGTATCCCGGCCCGCAGGTCGAAGGCAACTCCGAGGCCTGGTCGCGCGGCTTCACCCGCACCGACCGCCTCGCCCAGATCGGCTTCATCGTGATCACCGTGGGCAACCGCGGCGGCCACCCGAACCGCTCGAAATGGTATCATAACTTCGGCTACGGCAACCTCCGCGACTACGGCCTCGAGGACCAGAAATACGCCATCCAGCAGCTGGCCGCCCGCCACAAATTCATCGACATCAACCGCGTAGGCATCCACGGCCACAGCGGCGGCGGCTTCATGTCCACCGCGGCCATCCTCAAATATCCCGACTTCTTCAAGGCAGCCGTCTCCTGCGCCGGCAACCACGACAACAGCATCTACAACCGCTGGTGGAGCGAGCAGCACCACGGCATCCTCGAAGAGATCACCGCACAGGGCGACACCACCTTCAAGTACAGCATCGACAAGAACCAGGACATCGCGGGCAACCTCAAGGGACACCTCTTGCTCGTGACGGGCGATATCGACGACAACGTCAGCCCGAGCAACACCATCCGCGTGGTCAACGCCCTGATCCGGGCCAACAAACGCTTCGAAATGCTCGTCCTCCCGGGCCAGCGGCACGGTTTTGGCGATATGAACGAATATTTCTTCTGGCGCATGGCCGACTGGTACAGCGAATGGCTGCTGGGCACCTCGCACCGCGACCAGGTGGATATCCGGGAGTTGAACAATGATTAAAACGATGAAAAAGATTGCTTTGTTTGCTATGCTGGCCGCCAGTTGCGTGTCCGCACAGACGCTCGAACTGACGCCCGAGCAGAAAGAAATGGCCGCCATCGGCAATGATTTCTCCTTCAAGTTCCTGCAGCAGATTGACCGGAACGAGGAAAAAGACTGGTTCGTCTCGCCGGTGAGCCTGCAGATGCTGCTCAATGTCATCCTCAACGGCGCACAGAACGCGACGGCCGACGAGATCGCGCACACGCTCGGTTTCGAGGCGTCGGACATGCAGGCCCTGAACGATTTCAACCGCCTGCTGCTCGACCGGTTTCCGAAGCTGGACCCAGCCACGAAACTGGTCATCGGCAACGCCGTGTTCGTCAACCAGATCTATCCCATCGAGAAGAAATACAAGAGCCAGGTCGAGAAATACTACGACGCCGAGGTGAAAAACCTGGACTTCAAGAACGAGAAGGCAACGCTCCGCACCATCAACGGCTGGTGTAGCAAACAAACCAACGGACTGATTCCCAGCGTCCTGAATGAGGTCAATCCCGACATGTTCGCCTATCTGCTCAATGCACTCTATTTCAAGGGAGCCTGGACGTATCCCTTCAAGAAAGCATGGACAGAGGAACGTCCGTTCTATCTGGAGTCGGGTAAGGAGAAAAAAGTGTGGATGATGGAGAAGGAGCGGAAATTCGAATATGGAGAGAACGATCTCTGCCAGCGGATCCGGCTTCCTTACGGAGACGGTGCCTATTCGATGTACGTGCTGCTGCCGAAAGAAGGCCATACGGTCACGGAAGTCCTCGCTTCGCTCGACAAGGAAGCCTGGAATGAGCTCCGCAGCCACATGTACTCCGACACGAAGGTCAACCTCTGGCTGCCGCGCTTCGAGACGAAGTACCACATCAAGCTCAACGACATCCTCAAGGACATGGGCATGCCGGGGTCCTTCGCCCCGGGTGCCGATTTCAAGGCCATGTCGCTGAACGCCGACTATCTCGACTTCGTGCAGCAGGACGCCATCATCAAGGTCGACGAGGAAGGCTCCGAGGCCGCTGCCGTCACCTCGGCCGGCATGATGGGCGCCACGGCCATCCCCGAGCCGCCGAAGATCATCAATTTCCACTGCGACCACCCGTTCCTCTACATGATCGTCGAGCGCTCGACCGGTTCCATTCTCTTTGCCGGAGAATTTACGGGCAAAGAATGATCTTTCCTGCGCAAGGTTTTCGGGTATCCGGCATTTAGGAGAATAGAAAAACACAAGAAACCATGAAAAAGACTTTCTGGAAAAGCGTAGTGTTCGTGATTTCCCTGTTCTTGCTGTTCTCCTGCAACGGATTGGAGCAGGAAGGCGGGAAAGACGACGGAAACAACCCTTACTCGCCCATCTCCCTGAGCACGAAGCAGTCCGACTTCGTGAAGGCCGGAAACAGCTTTGCCGGCCGTTTCATCGACAAGATTGACGAGAATGCCCTGAAGCAAAAACAAAACGAATGGATTGTCTCGCCGCTGAGCCTGCAGCTTGCCCTCGGCATGCTGCTCAACGGTGCGCAGGGCGAGACGGCCACCGAAATCTGCCGGACCCTGGGCTACGGCGAAGGTGAGACCGCCGAGATCAACGCCTGGGCCAAACTGATGCTCGAACAGCTGCCGAAGCTCGACAAAAAGACAGACCTGGCTCTGGCCGACGCGATCTTCTACAACAAGACCATGACGCTGAAAGCGCCGTATAAAGATGCCGTCGGCACCAGCTACAAAGCCACGTTTGAAGCGCTGGACTTCACCAAGACGAAGGCCTCTGCCGATGTCATCAACAAATGGTGCGACCAGCAGACGAAGGGACTGATTCCCCATGTGCTCGACGAGGTGGACCCTTCCTATCTGGCCTATCTGGTCAACGCCCTCTACTTCAAGAGCCAGTGGAGGGAGAAATTTGCCAGGAGCGCCTCGGGCAACGAGACCTTCTACCAGGAAGACGGCAGCAAGGGCAAGGTCAAGATGATGAAGCAGGACGGCCAAAAATTCCAGTACGGCGAGACGGAAGTCTGGCAGGCCATCCGGCTTCCCTACGGAAACGGTAACTTCGCCATGACCGTCGTCCTGCCCAAGGAAGGCCACTCTGTGCGCGAGATCAGCGCAGCCCTGGGCAAGGGAGAAACGGTAAACACAGTCTGGCAGGTCGAGGCAGACCTTTGGCTCCCGCGCTTCGAGACCAAATACCACATCAAGCTCAATGACATCCTCATGGACCTGGGCATGCCGCGCTCCTTCTCCCCAAAGGCGGATTTCAAGGCCATGAGCGATTATGCCAGCTTCGTGGGATGTGTCCAGCAGGACGCCGTGATCAAGGTCGACGAGGAAGGCACGGAAGCGGCGGCCGTGACGGTCATCTCCATGATGGCTATGGCCTCAATTCCCGCACCGCCGCAGAAAGTGGTCTTCCATGCGGATCATCCGTTCCTCTATCTGATCAGCGAAACAAGTACGGGGTCCATCCTCTTTGCTGGCAAGTATTCCGGAAAATGAAGCGTCCCGCCGGATGATTCCAGCTACTGCAGAAAAGGAGAAAGAGTTGATTGACGCGCTTCGCGGAGGCAAGACCTCTGCGAAGCGGGCTTTCTACGAGCAGTTCCACCGTTATCTGGCTGCCGTATGCGCCCGCTATGTCAGCAACAACGACGATGTCAAGGACCTGCTGCAGGAAGTATTCATCAAGATCTACACCCGCTTCGACAGCTTCGCTTACCGCGGGACCGGATCGCTCCAGGCCTGGAGCCGGCGGATTGCCGTCAATGAGGCGCTCCAGTATCTGCGTGCCAACAAACGGAAACAGGAGGTCCGGCTCGAGGACTTCGGGGAAATGCCGGATCCCGACGAAACCCCCGATATTTCGGAGATTCCGCAACAGGCGTTGCTGGGCATGATCCAGCGCCTGCCGGAACGCTACCGGACGGTTTTCAACCTGTATATTTTTGAAGAGATGAGCCACAAGGACATCGCCGCGCTGCTCGGCATCGGAGAAAGCTCCTCCGCCTCCAACCTGCACCGCGCCAAGGCCTTGCTCACGAAATGGATCCACGAATACCTGAACCATGAACGATAATTGGATCAAACCCTTTCAGGACAAGCTCGGCGAATTCGAGCTCGACGTGCCGTCCACAGCCCCGGTCCGGCGAAAGACGGTCTGGCTGGCCCCGCTGCTGGCAGGCGTAGCGGCGGCAGGACTGCTGCTGTTCGTGCTGCTCAAGCCGTCGGAGACGACGCCGGATCAGATGTCCCGCCTGATCGCAGAGGCCCCGGCCACCCTCGCGACACCCCGGCTCGACCGGCTTGCGCCGATTGCACCGCTTCCGGCCCGCAACCGGCAAACATCCGTACCAGCGGTAACGACGCCAGCGCCTGCGTCGCCTGCTACGCCGGAATCCGTAACGGAAGTTGAAGGGCCGGAAAACGTGCACACGCCTGCACCCGTAAACGATGAGCCTGCGCCGCCGGCAGTATCATCGGAGCCCCTCGTCGAAGACGAAGTCTATTCATGGGAAGACTTCGACCGGTCGGAAGAAGAGCCCGCCAGCAGGCGCGTCCGCCTTTCGGGCCGTGCACATATCGACCCTACCTTGCTCCAGGCAACACGCAGCAATTTTCAGGTGCCGTTTTCCTCCTCGTGGTATTATTCCGCCGGGAACCGGGCAGATCTGATGATGAATGCCTTCTCGGACATGCGCTATGCCAACGGCGGTTTCATCGGTGCAAATCCAGACAGCAATAAACCGGACAACTATAAAGAAAAAATCCGTCATGACCTTCCGGTCAAGACGGGCTTTTCCATCCAGTTCAGCGGCCAGGGCCGCTTCTCTTTCGAGACGGGTCTCAACTATGCTTTTCACCGCAGCCGCATCGCCTGCCAGGGGGATTTGAACAACTACGAGATGGACTACCGGATGCATTATCTCGGGCTGCCGCTCAAGGGCAATCTCCAACTGATTCGTTGGAAACGGCTGGAGTGGTACGCTTCCGTGGGCGGTGAGCTCGAGTGGATGCTGACAGGAAAACTCTATTCCTCGCTCCAGGGGCAGCGAACCAGCGTCGATCCGCTCGACCGTCACCCCCTCTTCCTGTCGGTGGCTGCCTCAACGGGCTTCGAATACAAGTTCAATGAGCACTTCGGTCTTTATGCTGAGCCCGGCATAGCCTGGCACGTCCATTCGCGCAGCGATCTTCCGGACTACTACCGCGACCACCCCTTCTCGTTCGACCTCCACGTCGGCGTACGCTTCGACCTGTAAGGTTACACTCCTGCGACGCGACGACGATACTCCTTGATGCAGGCATCGAGGCGCTCGTGGGCGGTGGTGTCGCCCGGAACGTTGTGCGAGGGGTGGATGTAAAGCTTGACGCCGCGCTGCTCGAGGATTTCGGCAACGGTGCCCAGCGTCATCCAGACTGTCGTCACGAAGGCGACCGTCGAGAGCGGACCAATCTTGTCGAACTCTTTCTCCATCTTCACGGAAGCATCCTGCAGCGGGCAGCAGGAGTCCACCACGTAGTCGGCGATCTGGAAGAGGTTCTTGCCGCAGGAGTGGCGCGGAACTTTCGCGCCCGTCTCGCCGGCGGAGCCGTACACGATGACCTTCATGCCCAGACGTTTCGCTTCAAGAGCTACGTCGATGTTGACGGCGTTGATGCCGGTGTGCGAGAAGAGCCAGATGCAGTCGCGCTTGTCGAAGTTCCAGCTGCTCATGATGGTCTTTCCGTAGCCTTCCGTCCTTTCGAGGAAGAGGAACTGGTTGATGCCCATTTCACCTACGATATGCGTGAAGAAGGTGAGCGGAATCTCACAGAGCGGATGGAAGCCCACGAAACCGCCGATGCGGGGGTACATTTCCTCGATGGGGAGGTTGGCGTGACCGCAGCCGAAGGTATGTACCCAGCGGCCGGCCTCGATGGTGTCGGCCATCACTTCGGCCACCTTGCGGATGTTGTCCATCTGCGTTGCTTCAATCTTGTCCATCACGGCGATGGCGTTCTTTTTCCACTCTTTTGCGTAATTCTGTGTAATCATGATGTATGGGATGTGATTAATTCTTTTTCGTATAGCGGAGGGCGATGGGGACGATGACCATCATCGCCACAATCGCTGTGATAAGCAGGGCCGGCAGCGTGGCATAGCGGCCCAGCGTGAAGGCATTGCCGGTCAGGCGGTTGAAGGTAAACTGTCCCAGCAGGCCGATGAAGATGGCGATCGACATGGCCGTTCCGGAATTGTTGCGGAAGGCGCCGCCGATATAATCGAGCACCACCGGATAGGTAGCACCCACGCCGAAACCGATGAGGCCCATGGATACATAGGCGCCGACGGCTCCGTTGCAGAGCGTGAAAACCACGACGCCCGCAAGGGCGACACTCAGGTAAAGATACAGGGTACCGAGCGCCTTGAGCTTGCGGGTAATGGCCCCCAGCGGGAAGCGGCCCGCCATCATGCCGATGGTGAAAACCGTCATGGCCAGCGTTGCGGTCTGGACGTCCAGCGGGGTGGTCCTGGTGAAGAATTCCACCGTGAAACTGCCACTGGCTCCCTCAAAACCGCTCTCAAAAAACAAGACTACGGCGAAAAGCAGCAACGCCGGATATTTCAGCAGCCCCAGCGACTGGCTGAGCGACACGTTCTCCGAGGGCTTGGCGGCCGGGAAGGCCGTGAAGCAGTAGAACACGATGAACAGGACCATCACCACGGAGATCGCGTTCAGGGGAATGTTGTAATTGGGAATGAAATAGTTGAGCAGTGTCCAGAGCAAGGCACCGATACAGTAGAAGGCACCCAGCACGCCCAGGCGTCCGCTCCGCTTGTCATCCCCGTAGATATCCGAAACCACGGCATTGGTCAGGCCGTTCAGGATACCGCCGCCCAGGCCGAGGAAAAACATGGAACCGTGCAGCAGTGGCAGTTGCAGGAAACGAGCCAGCCCCTGCAGGCCGGCCAGCGCCAGCACGGAAGCCGTGATCAGCAGCCCCTTGTAGCCGAACCGGTCCACCACGGGCCCGAAAATCACCGTACCCAGGATGATGCCGATCGACAGGGTGGAAGGCAGCGCATTGGCCCCGTCGCCTACCATGGCGCCCAGTTTGCCGAGAATCGGGCCCAGCGACAGCATCGCCACCCCGAAAAAGGCCATCCCCGCACACGCGGCGACAAAGACGGCCGTAGTATTGTATTTCTTTTCAGTCATATCCTACTTGTTCATTTCCCAGAGACACAGATACGCCGCGCCGAGCAGGGCCGCATCACCCTCCAGCGCCGAAGGGCAGAACTTGACGTCGCGCATCGAAATCGGCTGGCCCCACTTGCGCGCCTCGGCGTAAATGCGGTCGATGAAACGGACGGCCGGCCCGAAAACCCCGCCGCCGAAAATCACTTTCTGCGGGTTGAAGAGGCTCACCAGATTGGCAGCACCCATGCCCCAGAACTGGATGGCCTTGTCGAGGATCTGCGTCGCAATGGGATCCTGTCCGTAATTGGCAAACACATCGTAGCTGGTCTTGCTTTCATCGCCATACAGCTTCTTGGCCTGCAGCCCGATGCCATTGCCCGAAGCATAATACTCGAAACAGCCCATCGGGATATATTCCTCTTTATAAGGCGGCTCCAGCGCCATCCAGCCTGTAGCGCCCACGATATCGTTCGCCCCGTGGATGATGCGTCCGTCAAGCAGGATGCCCGCACCGATACCCGTACCGACTGCCAGGTAAATGGCATCGGCACAGCCCTGCGCAGCGCCCTTCCACACCTCGCCCAGAATATAGCAGGTGCGGTCGCTGGCGATGTGGATGCGGATGGAGCGGTCGCCCAGGACCGCCTTGAGGTCGTTCTTCAAGGGATAGTTGTCCCATCCCGGGATGTTGGGGGCCCACACCGTCTCACGTTTGGAATACACGATACCCGGCACGCAGATGCCGACCGCTTCCACGGGCAGGTCGGAACGCTGCGCCCGGAGCGAAGCGACCATCTCCGCCACGATGACGCCGACAGCCGAACCGCTCGCCCCTTCGAGCAGGCGGTACTCTTTCCTGATCAGCTTGCCCTTGTCGGAGAATAAGGCGGCGGACACCTTCGTTCCGCCCAGATCCACACCGATGACAGCCATATATCTTTGTTATTGAGTCATTACTGCATTCCATACGGCACGCCGGAGCGTACCCTTGCCGTCGTCCTGGTCGTATTCCCAGTACATCAGGCCCAGCATTCCCTGCTTGCGGATCCATTCGCCCTTGATGCCGATACTCCGGGGATTGTCGTATCCACAGTAAAATTCTCCGCCCATCGTCTCGACATAGGGGCAGTTGGCCTGCGCATCCCATTTGTTGCGACGGTATTGATAAGGGTCCAGGGCAAGGATTTTCTTGTAGGTGATGGCGGTCGGAGACTTGCTCCAGGAATGGCGGCCGTAGAACGGGATGCCCAGCACAAGCTTTTTCGCGGAGACACCGGCGTTGAGATAGGCTTTGACCGCCCGTTCGCAGTCCCTGTAGGCCCGCGAATCACTGAGCGCCGAATGATGGTGCGGCGCCTCGTCCAGGTCGTAGGTCATGATGTTGACATAGTCCACATACGGGTCCATGCCCTTGATGTCGACATAGCGCCAGCCACCCGTCGCCGTCTGCTTGTCCATGCAGTAGCCGGCATAAGAGATGGTGTAGTCAGTTCCCAGTGTTTCGCGCAACTGCTTGACCAGCAGAACATAATTGTCCACGTCGCAGGAAGGGTCGCACTCCGCGCCACTCCACGAGAGACCCGGGAACTCCCAGTCAAGGTCGATTCCGTCAAGATTGTATTTCTTCAGGAAGGCCAGACAGTCCTCCGCGAAGGCCTTCCGGCCGTTCACGCTCTTGCTCAGCGCGGAAAAACTGCCGCCCTGCTTGTTGTCAGAATTCGAGACGCCGTGCGTGAAGCTCAGGCAGATCTTCAGCTCAGGGTGTTCTTTCTTGAGCGCGGCGATGCTCTCGAAGCGGTCGAGCTTGCCCTGCGGCTTGAAGCCCTGGTAGACACCTTCGACCATATATAGCTCCGCAAATGCGTAGTTGATATGCGTCAGCACCTTGGCATCGGGGGTCAGCGACCCGTAATACGTCACATACGCCGTGACATGACGGCCGTCGCCGATGCGCTCGTTGAGCGCGACGACCGGTTCTTCGATGGGGGGATCGACTTCCCGCTCCGGTTCGGGATCCGGTTCCGGCTCGATGTTCTGGCAGGCCGCCAGCCCGAAAGCCAGCAGCAGAAGAATCCAAAGTTTATTCTTCATAAAGGAGATACGGTTTTCTCTGTTCCTTGAAGAAAATGACATCATTGGCCCAAGTGGCCTTGATTTCATCGGAAGTGGCCCCTTCCATGATCATGCGGCGGACGTAGTCGCGGCCGATGAGCAACTCGAAGAACGAACGGAAGTAGTGGCTGCCCAGATGCAGGTTCTTGTAGGCATCGATGATATAGTCGAGATTGATCCCGGCGGCGAGGACTTCGTCGTCGGAAGGTATTGCGCTCAGGTCCACGCCATAGCAGAGCTGGTCCATCTGCGGCGGTTCCTTGGCGCCGTCCCTGCTGCGGGGCGTGAAGGAGAAGGAATAGCCCTTCATGTTCGGATGGCCATACATCTGGAAGGGTGTATCCGTTCCGCGGCCGAGGCTCACCGGGGTGGCCTCGAAGTAGCACAGGGAAGGATAGAGGTAGATCGAACGCATGTTGGGCAGGTTCGGCGACGGCTTGACCGGAAGCACGTAGCGGGACTGGTGGGTGTAGTTGCGGCACTTGATCACGGTCAGGTCGCATTTCAGGTGTTCGGGAAGCCAGCCTTCGCCATTGATCATCAGGGCCAGCTCGCCCAGCGTCATGCCGTGGCAGACCGGGATGGGATACCAGCCCACGCCGGACTTGTATTTCAGGTCGAGGATCGGGCCGTCCACCAGAAAGCCGATGGGATTGGGCCGGTCGAGCACGATCATCTTCTTGTTGTTCTTCGCACAGACATACATCATCTTGCCCATCGTTACATTATAGGTGTAGAAACGGACGCCGACGTCCTGCAAGTCGAAGATCAGCACGTCGAACTCGGAAATGGACTCGTCGGAGGGATAGCCGCCCTTGCCGTCGTAGAGTGAGCTGATCGGCACGCCGGTCGGCCCGTCCACGGAATTGCCTACCAGCTCTCCGGCATCGGCCGTACCGCGGAATCCGTGTTCCGGCGAAAAGATCGAGACCACGTTCACGTTGAGCGCGAGCAGGGTGTCGAGCACATGGCGGTTGTCAGTGACCATGCCGCTCTGGTTGGAGAGGATGGCCACCCGCTTGCCTTCCAACAAGGGAAGATAGGCCTCGATGTCCGTGGCGCCGGGAAGGATTTCCGGCGTGGGCGGATAGACCTTCAGCACGGGTTTGGAAGTGCAGGAACTCAGGGAGACCAGAAGGGCCGTCAGCAGGAGGATGCGTTTCATATCGGTCAGAATAACAAAGTCCGGGTCTGGGCGTCTTCCACCATGATCTGCACCTTGAGGGTATCCTCGGGCAACAGTTCTTCGATCATCTCGGGCCATTCGATCAGGCACAGGGCGCCTGAATCGAAATACTCGTACAAGCCGATGTCGAGAGCCTCGGAGAGGCGGTTGATCCGGTAGAAGTCGAAATGATAGACTGGTTCATCGTCTCGGTCGCGGTACTCGTTCACGATGGTGAAGGTCGGGCTGTTGACCACGTCCTGCACACCCAGGGCCTCGCAGACAGCCGTGATGAAAGTGGTCTTGCCTGCCCCCATCGCCCCGTAGAAGGCGATGATGCGGGCGTCGCCAATGTGCTCCAGGAAAACCTTCGCCGCGCGGGGCAGGTCTACCGTACCATTGATGAGTATTTCGGTCATATCTTTGCAAAGATAACAAATATTCAGAATATATTTTCACTATTTATGGGGATTGACACGGCAGAAAGAAATACCGAACTTTGCAGCGCAAAAAGGAGAAGTGCATGACACTCGATACATTATCTGTCGGCGAATGGGCCGTCATCACGGCGGTAGGCGGAAAAGGCGCCCTGCGCCAGCATGTCCTCGACATGGGCATGATTCCCGGCAGTGTGGTGAAACTGACCAAGCTGGCGCCGCTGGGCGACCCGATGGAACTGCTGGTGAGGGGGTTCACCCTCTCCCTGCGCAAGGCGGACGCTGCCCGGATCGAAATTGAACGGCTGGATGAAAGGACATCGGTTGAACCCGATTCCGATTCGGCGCCCAGCATGACGGAGACGGACACCCCGCATTCCCACCCGGGACTTGGCGAGGGAGGCAAATATCACGACAAGACCCACGAGAGCGCGCTTCCCGAGGGTACGCTGCTCAAATTCGCCCTGGTCGGAAACCAGAACTGCGGAAAGACCACCCTGTTCAACCAGTTGACCGGTTCCAACCAGCACGTGGGCAATTTCCCCGGTGTGACGGTCGACCGCAAGGACGGCGTCATCCGACGACATCCCGACACGAGGATCACAGACCTGCCCGGCATCTATTCGCTCGCCCCCTACACCGCCGAAGAGATTGTCTCGCGCAATTTCATCCTGCAGGAAAAGCCGCATTGCATCATCAACATCGTAGATGCCAGCAACATCGAGCGCAACCTCTATCTGACGATGCAGCTTATGGAGCTGGAGATTCCCATGGTGCTGGCGCTCAATATGATGGACGAAGTCCGCAGCAACGGCGGTTCCGTTCGCGTCAACGAGATGGAGGAAATCCTCGGGCTGCCGGTCGTGCCGATTTCTGCGGCCAAGAACGAAGGTGTGGAAGAACTCGTGGAACACGCCATCCACATCGCCCGCTACCAGGAGCAACCCGCACGACAGGATTTCTGCGACAAAGAAGACTACGGCGGTGCGGTGCACCGCTGCCTGCACGGCATCATGCACCTGATCGAAGACCATGCCCGCGCCGCGGGCCTGCCCGTCCGATTTGCCGCCACCCGCCTGATCGACGGCGACCCGGAGGTGGAGAGCGCCCTGCAACTGCAGCAGAACGAAAAGGAAATGATCGAGCACATCATTGTCCAGATGGAAGAAGAACGCGGCCTCGACCGCAATGCGGC
>JAEETO010000143.1 GCA_016290385.1 Bacteroidales bacterium
GTCGATCAGGCAATAGTTGAATAGGCAATAGGGGACCTCTAAAAACTCATAATTTCGAGAAAAACAAGGAAGAAAAACTTAGGTTTTTCAAGGGTTTTTCGTAAGGACATTTTTGAAATCAGATCGTTTTTAGAGGTGCCCAATAGGGAATAGGAGACGAAGAAACGGATATGGCCGCGTCGTTCTCCTATTGCCTATTGCCTGGTGGCTATTGCCTCATCCCGACAAATCGGGATTTGCCGATTTCTTGCGTAGGGCGGGCTGACCTCAGCCCGCCGCCGATACGCTGGTGGTCATCTGATCCGACAGCGATCTCTGAATAAGAGGAATGATTTCCGGCAATACTAAACGCACGGTGAGCGCTTCACCGTGCGTATTTTCTGACCATATCAATAAAAGGAGTCGATCCCATGAACACGAACAACTTCGGTCAGTCCGGCCGCAATCCCAACCACTGCATCGCCTGCACGGTGCAGCAGTGTGCGCACCACTGCGGCAGCGACAACTACTGCTCCCTGGACCGCATTCTGGTGGGTACCCACGAGTACAACCCAACCGAGGACCAGTGCACCGACTGCAAATCCTTCCTGAAGAAGTAACAGAAACGCGGCACAGCATTCGGCTAACGGGTCAAATATGGTTTTTTTCCACGCTGAAGCGCCCCACAAACGGAGATCCGTTTGTGGGGCGCTGTCTTGCAAGGCGGAGCCTTACTTGCCCATGTTCATCTGAGCGGCGACCTCAGCGGCGAAGTCTTCGACCTTCTTCTCAATGCCCTCGCCCTTTTCAAAGCGAACGGCCTTCACGAAGGTGACCTTGCCGCCCATCTTCTTGGCGGCGTCGGCGATGTAGTTCTCGACGGAGCCCTGGAACAGGTCGGAGCGGACGAAGGCCTGCTGCAGCAGGCAGTTCTCTTCGTAGAACTTGTTCAGCTTGCCGGCAACGATCTTTTCCTTGACCTGAGCGGGCTTGCTGGCCATCTTGGGGTCGGCGTCCATCTGCGCGAGCTGGACCTTCTTCTCCTCCTCGAGGACGTCCGCGGAGACCTCGGACTTATCCCAGAAGCGGGGATTCAGCGCAGCGATCTGCATGGCGACGTTCTTGCCGATCTCGGTGGCGTCGATGCCGCCTTCGACCTTCAGGTTGACCAGAACGCCGATCTTGCCGCCGGCATGGACGTAAGCCACGCTGGTATCGGTGTCGAAGCGGATGAAGCGGCGGATCTGCAGGTTTTCACCGATGGACATGACCTTCTCGGGGAGGATGCCCTCAACGGACAGCTCGGAGCCGGGGAAGGGGCACTTCTTGAGGGCGTCCACGTCGGCGGGGTTGGAGTCCACGACGACCTGAGCGATGCCCTTGACAAACTCGACGAACGGAGCGGACTTCGCGCAGAAGTCGGTCTCGCAGTTGACCTCGACGACGGCGCCGACGCTGCCTTCGACCATGGCGTAGGCCATGCCCTCGGCAGCAATGCGGCCGGCCTTCTTGATGGCCTTGGCCAGGCCCTTTTCACGGAGCCATTCGATCGCCTTGTCCATATCGCCGTCGCAGGCGGAGAGGGCCTTCTTGCAGTCCATCATGCCGACGTTGGTTCTTTCACGCAGGGTCTTGACGTCTTGAGCGGTAAATGCCATTTTATTGTTCCTCCTGTAAATTTGTAAGTACCGGCAAAGAGGCTCCTTGCCGGTACGAAGTTTTGGATTATTCCTCCGTCGCAGCGGCGGGTTCGGCGGGCGCTTCCTCGGTCATCTCGAGCTGCTCGCCCTGACGGCCCTCGACCACGGCGTTGGCCATGGTGGAAGCGATCAGGCGGATGGCGCGGATGGCGTCGTCGTTGCCGGGGATGACGTAATCGACCTCGTCGGGATCGCAGTTGGTGTCAACGATGGCGACGATGGGGATGTGCAGCTTGCGGGCTTCGGCGATGGCGTTGCGCTCCTTGCGGGGGTCAACGATGAACAGCGCGCCGGGGAGCTTCTTCATTTCCTTGACGCCGCCGAGGTACTTCTCGAGCTTGGCGATTTCGCCCTGATGCTTGATGACTTCCTTCTTGGGCAGCATGGCGAAGGTGCCGTCAGACTCCATCTTGCGGAGCTGAGCCAGACGGTCGATACGGGTGCGCATGGTCTTGAAGTTGGTGAGCATGCCGCCGAGCCAACGGGCGTTGACGTAGTACATGCCGGACTTCTCGGCCTCTTCCTTGATGGCGTCCTGGGCCTGCTTCTTGGTGCCGACGAACAGGAGGCTTTCGCCGTTCTCGGAGAGCTGACGCACGAAGGCGTAGGCTTCCTCGAGCTTCTTCACGGTCTTCTGGAGGTCAATGATATAGATACCATTGCGCTCGGTGTAGATATACTGCGCCATTTTGGGGTTCCAGCGTCTGGTCTGGTGGCCGAAGTGGACACCGGCTTCCAGCAGCTGCTTCATGGATACGACTGCCATTTTGATGTTCTCCTTTTGATTTTTGTTTTTCCGCCACCCCGATCATCTCCGCCGCCTACCCCGCAGGGCACAAGGGACGGATCCTGTTGGTGTGTGGATTTGAATCGGCATGGGCGCTCTTTCACCCATGCCGACGTATTATACACGACGATGCAGAAGAATGCAAGCATTTTTTTATAAAATTCCGTGTTTTTTCTGCGGAATTGTATTTAGGCAATAGGCATCACGGGAGTTTGACAGTAAAACAGCGGCAAAAGTGCGAAAAAGCCTTGTGTGGCCTTATTTTTTGTCAAAAGTTACATTTTGTTGTTG
>JAEETO010000062.1 GCA_016290385.1 Bacteroidales bacterium
CACTCTTGCGGCGCGACACGTACACGATGCCGCTGCCCTCCACGCTTTCGCACACTTTCAGCAGCTGGCCCATCTTGTCTTCGGTTTTCCGGAAGACATAGGACAGGTTCGGCCGGGCAAAGTCGCCGGTCAGCAGGTTCTCTTTCCGGAAGCCGAGCTTCTCCTGAATGTCCTTCGCCACGACGGGCGTGGCGGTAGCGGTCAGGGCGATGACGGGGACCTGCCGGCCGATGATATCGCGGATAGCTGCAATCTCCAGATAGTCAGGGCGGAAATCGTATCCCCACTGGGAGATGCAGTGGGCTTCGTCGACCACCAGGAAGTTGACGTGCATGCGCTGGAGGCGCGTCTGGAAGAGCGTGGTGCGGAGGCGTTCGGGCGAGACGTAGAGAAACTTGTAGTCCCCGTAGATGGCGTTGTCGAGCGTGATGTCGATCTCGCGGGAGGTCATGCCGGAATAGACGGCCAGCGCCGGGATGCCGCGGTCGCGCAGATGCCGGACCTGGTCCTTCATCAGGGCGATCAGCGGCGAGACGACCAGGCAAAGGCCGTCCTGCATCATCGCCGGCACCTGGAAGCAGATGCTCTTGCCTCCGCCCGTCGGCAGGATCGCCAGCACGTCCCTCCCCGCCAGCGCCTCGGCGATAATCTCCGCCTGCATCGGCCGGAATCCGTCATATCCCCAATATCGCTTCAGCGTCTCTATCATCTTAGCACAATTTTTGCATATTTTACGCGTCATCAAAATTAGTGATTTTTTGTTTGAATAAAAAAGAATATATTTGCGACATCAAATTCGTCTATCGTTTAATTCATTTATACTATGCCTAGCATCGATCTGAAACAGTACGGAATCAAGAGCACGAAAGAAGTGCTCTACAACCCCACGTATGAGGTACTTTACAACGAAGAGACCAAGCCCGGCCTCGAAGGTTTCGACAAAGGCGTCGTCACCGAACTGGGCGCCATCAACGTGATGACCGGCATCTACACCGGCCGCAGCCCCAAAGACAAATACATTGTCTACGACAAGACCACGAAGGAAGGCGCACCCGGCGAGATCTGGTGGACCACCGAAGAGTATCCCAACGATAACCACAAGATGTCCGAGAAGGTTTGGAAAGAAGTCAAGAAGCTTGCCCAGAAACAGCTCAGCGGCAAACGCCTGTTCGTCGTCGACGGCTTCTGCGGCACCCACGCCGACACCCGCATGAAGGTCCGCTTCATCATGGAGGTCGCCTGGCAGGCCCACTTCGTGACCAACATGTTCATCCGTCCGAAGAACCAGAAGGAATTCGACCAGGAGCCCGACTTCGTCGTCTACTGCGCCTCCAAGGCCAAAGTCGAGAACTACAAGGAACTCGGCCTCCGCAGCGACACCTGCGTCGCTTTCAACGTGACCAGCCGCGAACAGGTCATCCTGAACACCTGGTACGGCGGCGAGATGAAGAAAGGCATGTTCTCCATGATGAACTACTACCTCCCGCTCAAGGGCATCGCCGCCATGCACTGCTCGGCCAACACCGACATGAACGGCGAGAACACCGCCATCTTCTTCGGCCTCTCCGGCACCGGCAAGACCACCCTCTCCACCGACCCGAAACGCCTCCTGATCGGCGACGACGAGCACGGCTGGGACAACAAGGGCGTCTTCAACCTCGAAGGCGGCTGCTACGCCAAGGTCATCAACCTCGACAAGGAAGCCGAGCCTGACATCTACAACGCCATCCGCCGCGACGCCCTCCTCGAGAACGTGACCGTCGACAAGAACGGCAAGATCGACTTCAAGGACAAGAGCGTGACTGAGAACACCCGCGTCAGCTACCCGATCTACCACATCGAGAAGATCGTCCGTCCCGAAAGCCAGGGCCCTGCCGCCGAGCAGGTGATCTTCCTGAGCGCCGACGCCTTCGGCGTGCTGCCTCCGGTGAGCATCCTCACGCCTGAGCAGACCAAATACTACTTCCTGAGCGGCTTCACCGCCAAGCTCGCCGGTACCGAGCGCGGCATCACCGAGCCCACGCCGACCTTCTCCGCCTGCTTCGGCCAGGCCTTCCTGGAGCTCCATCCGACCAAATACGCCGAGGAACTCGTGAAGAAGATGAAGAAGAGCGGCGCCAAGGCCTACCTGGTGAACACCGGCTGGAACGGCACGGGCAAACGCATCTCCATCAAGGATACCCGCGGCATCATCGACGCCATCCTCGACCACAGCATCGACAAGGCCAAGACCAAGAAGATCCCCTACTTCGACTTCGAAGTCCCGACCAAGCTCAAAGGCGTCGACACCGGCATCCTCGATCCGCGCGACACCTACGCCGATCCGAAACAGTGGGACGAGAAGGCCAAGGACCTGGCAGCCCGCTTCATCAAGAACTTCAAGAAATACGAATACAACAAGGCTGGCAAGGCCCTCGTGGCCGCCGGTCCGAAGCTCGGATAAGCCGTGGGCGACATCCGACTTCCTGAAGCACAGCGCAGCGGCGGTATGCCGCTGCGCGATGCTATTGGGGCACGCCGTTCCGTGCGCGCCTACAGCCCGCGTCGCTTCCGCCTTAACGATACTTCCGACCTGCAGCTCCTCTCGGACCTGCTCTGGACGGCCTGGGGTTTCATCAGCCCGAAGCGCCGCGCTGCGCCATCTTCCCACAACCGGCAGGAGACCGATCTCTACGTGCTGCTGCCTGAAGGCGCCTACCGCTACGATCCTGCTGAAAACCAGCTGCTACAGGTAACAAGCTCAGATTTGCGCGCCGCTTCCGGCGCCCAGGACTACGTAGGCACCGCAGCAGCCGAGATCGCCTTCGTGGCTGACACCGCCAAGGTGACGGGCAAGTCGCCCCGCGGCCTGGTCGAGACCATCTACGTCGACACGGGATTCATCTCCCAGAACATCTACCTCTTCTGCGCCTCTGAAGGCCTGGCCACCGTCGTCCGCGCCATGGTCCCGAAAGAATCCCTTGCCGCCGCCCTCGGCCTCGCCCCGACCCAGGAGATCACCCTGGTCCAGACCGTGGGTTGGAAAGCCGAAGAAAAATAATTATCTTTGCAGATGCGTCATTCCGGGCTTGACCCGGAATCTCAACAGAATATGGACCCTGTCAAATCACTCTTCGAACAATACACCGGCCAGCCCGTGCGCGGCTTCGAGGAACTCCCCTCTTCCGGCAGTAACCGCCGCTATTTCCGTATCACGGGCAACGACGTTACGCTGATCGGCGCCCGGGGAACTTCCGTGCCCGAGAACATCGCCTTCTGGAAGATGGCCGAGCATTTCCTCGCGCAGGGGCTCAACGTCCCGCGCGTCCTGGCCCACAGCCGCGACTTTTCCTGCTACCTGCAGGAAGACCTGGGCAACGACACCCTCTTCAGCCTGGTGGCGGAAGGCCGCGAAAAAGGCGCTTATTCTCCTGCCGAGAAAGCGCTTATCTTCAAAGCGATACGGGCGTTACCTAAAATTCAGTTTGAGGGCGCGAAAGGCCTCGATTTCTCGGTCTGCTTCCCCCAGCCGGAGTTCGACGAGCGCATGATCTCGTTCGACCAGAACTACTTCAAATACTGCTTCCTCAAGGCCACCGGCCTCGAGTTCAGCGAGATCGAGCTTGACAAGGATTTCCATGCCATGTCCGACGTGCTCATGCAGAGCATGTCCGACACCTTCCTCTACCGCGACTTCCAGGCCCGCAACGTGATGATCCGCTACGGCGAGCCCTATTTCATCGACTTCCAGGGCGGCCGCAAAGGCCCGATCTACTACGACGTGGCCTCTTTCATCTGGCAGGCCAAGGCAGCCTACTCCGAGGACTTCAAGATGGAGCTCATCGATGCCTATCTCGACGCCCTGAAACCCTACATGCCCATATCCAGGGCTGAATTCATGAAGACCCTGCGCCACTTCGTCCTCTTCCGGACCCTGCAGGTGCTGGGCGCTTATGGTTTCCGGGGCTACTTCGAGAAGAAGCCGCACTTCCTGCAGAGCGTGCCCTATGCCATGGAGAACCTGCGCCGGCTGCTCAAGGAGCCTTTCGAGGAATATCCCTACCTGAACAAGTTGCTGGGCGAACTGACCTCCATGAAGGAATTCTCCGACATGAACGTCGAGCGCGGCCTCGAGGTGGATATTTTCAGCTTCGCCTACAAGAAAGGCATCCCCAACGACGCCAGCGGCAACGGCGGCGGCTACGTGTTCGACTGCCGCGGCCTTGAGAATCCGGGCAAATATGAGCATTACAAGCACTTTACGGGCATGGATCCCGAAGTCATCAAGTTCATGGAAGACGACGGCGGCGTCCTGACCTTCCTCGAACACGCCTACGATCTGGTCGACGCGCACGTGCAGCGTTTCATCGAGCGAAAGTTTACGCACCTGATGGTCAGCTTCGGCTGCACGGGCGGCCAGCACCGCTCCGTCTATTGTGCCGAGCACCTGGCCGAACACCTGGCCGCGAAGTTCAGTATCCGCGTGCGCATCACGCACCGGGAGCTCGAGATCGAGAAAGAACTCTAGTCCATGAAAGCCCTCGTTTTCGCCGCCGGCCTCGGCACCCGGCTCAAGCCCCTGACGGACACCATGCCCAAGGCGCTGGTGCCCGTTGCCGGAGAGGCGCTCCTTTCGCGTGTCATGCGCAAGCTCACGGCCGCCGGCTACGACGACATCGTCATCAACGTACACCATTTCGCCGGCCAGATTCGCGACTATGTAGCCGCGCACGACGATTTTGGCGTAAAGGTCTCTTTTTCAGACGAAACCGACCTGCTGCGCGAGACAGGCGGCGGCATCCGCCATGCGGCACCGCTGCTGGCGGGTGACGAGCCCTTCCTGGTCCACAACGTGGACATCCTTTCCAATCTCGACCTGACCTGGTTCCGGGCGCAGCACCAGCCCGGCGACCTGTCCACCATCCTGGTGAGCGACCGCCCCACACAGCGCTATTTCCTCTTCGACGAAGAAGGGCTGCTGGTGGGCTGGACCAACCTCGCCACGGGTGAAGTGCGCAGCCCATATTCGGGCATCGACCCGGATTGCTGCACGCGCCTGGCTTTCGCCGGCATCCACTGCATCTCCCCCGCCATCTTCCCGCTGATGCGCGACTGGCCCGAGAAGTTCGGCATCGTCGATTTCTATCTCTCCGTCTGCCGCTGGCACGCCATCCGGGCCGCCGTCATGCCCGGCCTGGTCCTGCACGACGTGGGAAAAACGGCCGAATTGGCGGAATTGTCCCGAATCGTCGAAAAATTAGCTTGATTTATCATAGGTTTCTCGCTTTTTCTTGTTATCTTTGTATGATTATACACTTACAAGAAACGCAATAAACCATGAATAAATTGAGAATTGGACTTTTTAGCCTGGTATTCAGCGCCCTTCTGGCGTTCGGTGCCCTTTCCGGCTGTACATCTTCCAAAGATATCCTCTACTTCCAGGATATCGATTCCTTCGATGCCCATAAGATCGAGGCGGCCTACGAGCCGGTGATCATGAAAGACGACAAGCTCCAGATCATCATCTCCGGTCCGGACAAGAGCGTGATCTCGCCCTACAACTTCACGCTCAGCGACGAAATGCGGGGCGGCTCCAGCACGACGCAGGCAGTGGTCCCCTATCTCGTCGACTCGCAGGGCTTCATCGACATGCCCGGCCTGGGCCGCATCAAGGTGGAAGGCATGCGCCGTGTGGACCTGGTGAATTTCATCACGGGGATGCTCACCTCCCAGGGCCTGGTCAAGGACCCCGTGGTTTCCGTTTCCTTCCTGAATTTCCGTGTCACCGTCCTCGGTGAAGTCCGCAACCCCGGTACCTACACCGTGCCCAGCGAACGCATCACCGTCCTGCAGGCCCTCGGCATGGCCGGCGACCTGCTGATCACGGCCGACCGCAACGACATCCTCCTGATCCGCGACGTGGATGGCGTACAGACGCACTACTCCTTCGACATCACGAAGAGCGACATCCTCAATTCGCCCTACTTCTACATGCACCAGAACGACGTGATCTACGTGCCGCAGAGCGCCACGCGCATCGCCCAGGGCACCACGGCTACCGGCCTGTGGTCCATCATCCTGAGCTCGACCACCACGCTCATCACGGTCGTAACCTTCCTCATTTCAATCCTCGGCAGATCCTAACCCTTTCTTTCATCCTCGTCATCCATGAGTGAATACACACACACAGACTATAACCACGAAGAAGAGTCGAACATCGACATCAAGAAGATTCTCAACGTGGTATGGGGCCAGCGCTGGATCATCGTAGCCTCCGTGATTTTGTGCCTCCTCCTCGCTTACGCCTACACTCGCGTCACACGGACCCGCTATACGGCCAAAAACAAGATCATGCTCGTGACCAAGGGCAGCAACAATGCCGACATGATCGCCGTCACCGAGATGATCTCCGGTACGTCCAACAGCAAGGTCAGCAACGAAGTCGAGATCCTGCGCTCCCGTACGATGATGCAGAAAGTCGTAGAGGAACTCGGTCTCAACTACACTTATTCCAAGGACCGCCGGGTAAAGACCATCTACTACTACGACAACAGTCCCTTCGATGTCATTGTCGATTCGGTGGAGCATTTCGCCACGCCGCCCCGGGCCACCATCACCTTCGTCCCCCAGGATGAGAACAGCTTCACGATCAAGTCGATCCTGCTGGGTGGCGCCAAGTATCCCTTCGACAACCGCAGCTATCGTTTCGGCGAAGAGATTCCCATCGGCGGCCACAACATCGCCATCGTGCGGACGCACATCGGCAATGTGGAATTCGGAGACAAATATACGGTCTCGATGACGCCTTCCCATCTTTCCGCTAAGGCGCTGGTCGGGAAACTGACGGTTACTGCGAGTTCCACCAAGGCTTATGACCGCAACGATGTCATCAACCTGTCGTACATCGATTTCATCCCCAAACGGGCTGAGAACATCCTCGACTGGCTGGTGATCAAATACAACGAAGATGCCCGCAATTTCAGCTCGCAGGCTACCAGCAATACCATCGAATTCCTCGATGAACGCCTGGGCATCATTGAAGAGGAACTCGGCACCATCGAGAACCGCTTCCAGAGCTACCGCCGCAGCAACACCGTGGTGGACGTGGCCTCGCAGTCGCAGCTGACGCTTTCGACCGACGCCAAGTACGAAGAACAGCTCAACGCCATCGACGTGCAGATCGAGCTGCTCTCCATCATCAAGGACTACGTCTCTTCGATGGACAACGGACTGACCATCATCCCGGCCAACATCGGCATCACCGACGTGGGCCTCAATGCCACCATCAACCAGTTCAACACCCTGCTGATGGAGCGCAACCGCATGCTCGCCAGCTCCTCGGCCTCGAACCCGCTCGTCATCCAGGCCGACAACCAGCTGCAGGACCTGCTCTCCAGCATCGTCTCCTCCGTGCGCAACCTTGAGAAATCCTACAAGCTCCAGCACACCAACGTGAATCAGAAGCTCCGCGAGGCCAAGGGCCGTCTGTCCCAGGTGCCGATCCAGCAGCAGGAGATTTCCAGCTTCGAGCGCCAGCGCCAGATCAAGGAGCCGCTCTACATCCTGCTGCAGCAGAAGAAAGAAGAGGCCATGATCTCGCTCTACGCCATCTCCGACCAGTGCAAGGTCATCGACTCGGCCCAGAACACCGCCGCGGCGACCTCCCCGAACCGGAAGATGATCTACCTGATGGCCTTCCTCCTGGGCCTCATCATCCCGCCGGGTATCTTCTTCCTGCGCCAGGCCCTCAAGAGCAAGGTTGAAGGCAAGCTCGACATCACCAGCCGGACCAACATCCCCATCCTGGCCTCCATCCCCGTCAACGAGAAAGGTTCCCAGCTGATGGAAGTCACCGGTCGCGAACCGTTCGAAGAGACCATGCGTATCCTCCGGTCCAACGTCCGTTACCTTGGCCACAAAGTGTTCCAGGTGACGTCGGGTGTCCCGGGCGAAGGCAAGAGCTACATCTCCTCCAACCTTGCGATGACCCTGGCCCATACCGGACTCAAGGTGCTGATCGTCGGTATCGACCTTCGCAAGCCGCAGCTGGCCAAGATCTTCGACATCCATCAGTCGCACCACCAGGGCCTTGTCCCCTTCCTGGCCGGCAAGACCGACGACCTGGACAGCTCCATCGAACATGGCGTGCATGGTGTTCCGACGCTCGACGTGCTGCCGGCCGGCTCCGTTCCGCCGAATCCGTCGGAGCTCATCGAGTCCAAGCGCATGCAGGTAGCCGTCGATTACCTGAAGTCGCTCGGCTACGACTATATCATCTTCGACAGTGCGCCGTACCTCCCTGTGGCCGATGCCACGATCTTCAACCGCTATGTCGATGCCAATATCTTCATGCTGCGCGCCGGCGTCTGCGAACTCCGCTTTGTGGAAGACCTCGACCAGATCTCCCGTGAAAAGAAACTCAACAACATCTATATCGTACTCAACGGCGTGGATATCGCTTCCCGCTCCTACGGCTATCACTATGGCTACGGCTATGGCCACTACGGCTATGGCAAGAACAAGTACGGCTATGGTTATGGCTACGGCTACGGCGACAAGAAGAAGGTCGGAAAGACCGAGGAGCAGGCTGCCGCTGAAGACAGCAAGAAGAAAGCATAATGTGGCCATTCAAGAAGAAAACTTCGTATGGATTCATGGACATCGGTCTCACGGCCGATGTCCATTCTCATATACTGCCGGGTGTCGACGACGGTTCCCCCGATTTCGAGCACTCCGTAGCCATTCTCACCAAGCTGCGTGAGCTGGGTGTCCGGCGTTTCACGCTCACGCCCCATGTCTCCCGGTCGATGTTTCCCAACGAGGCCGCCGACCTGCGGGAACGCTTCGCCCGTTTCAAGGCGCAGCTGCCGCCGGAACTGGCAGGCCTGGATTATCATCTGGGCTCGGAGTACATGATCGACGAGTTCTTCTCCGGCATCAGCGACCGGCTCGGCTATCCCGACGGGCATATCCTGATCGAGATGTCGTACTATGAGCGCAGCCGCGAGATCAAGGAAACCGTTTTCAATCTGCAGATGGACGGGCTGGTGCCCGTCCTCGCCCACCCCGAACGCTATGTCTTCTACCAGAAAGTGTTCGACCGGAAAAAGGGCGTCGCGGAATTGAGAACCCTCTATGACATGGGCTGCGCGATGCAGCTTAACATCATGTCGCTGACGGGTGCCTACGGCGAGCGATCCCTGGCCATTGTCCACTGGCTTCTCGCCAATGACATGTACTCCTACATCGGGACCGACGTCCATTCACCCGGACAGATCGACCATTTCTCGACCGGCCTCCTGCTTTCCGACCCGGAGATGGAGAAAGTGCGCCAGCTGGCCAAAAACAATGAAAACCTTTTCATAAACAAATAGTTAGCTATGTTGAACATTTCCTACTGTTCTGACAAATATCAGTACACCATGGGCAAGTCCTTCTATGAGAATGGCATGAAGGACAAGATCGCCGTTTTCAACCTTTTTTTCCGCAAGGCGCCCGACAACAACAACTGGGCGGTGGTCAGCGGCACGCGCGAAGCGATGCAGATGATCGCCGGCCTGGGCAGCGAAGACATCCATTTCTTCGAGCAGTTCCTGCCGGGTGAAGATTACCGGGAATTCCGGGAATATCTGGCCCACATGAAATTCACGGGCAAGGTTTATGCGATGAAAGAGGGCGAGATCGCCTTCCCGAAAGAGCCCATCATCACGGTAGTCGGCCCCATCATCGAGGCGCAGGTCCTCGAGACGCCCCTGCTCTGCATCATGAACCACCAGATGGCCATCGCCACCAAGGCTTCGCGCGTCACCCGCGCCGCTTCGCATCCGGTGAGCGAGTTCGGTTCCCGCCGGGCCCACGGCCCCTGGGCGGCGCAGTACGGTGCCAAGGCCGCCTTTATCGGCGGATGTGCCAGCACGTCCAACATCCTGACGGGCGTGGAGTTCGGTTTCGAGGCCAGCGGCACCATGGCCCACAGCTACACCACTTCGTTCGGCTGCTCCATCGACGGTGAATACAAGGCTTTCGACACCTATATCAAGACGCATCGCGGCGAGGGACTGATCCTCCTGATCGACACCTTCGACACGCTCAAATGCGGCATCCGGAATGCCATCAAGGCCTTCAAGGCCAACGGCATCGATGACAGTTATCCGCAGGGTTACGGCGTCCGCCTCGACAGCGGCGACCTGGCCTATCTCTCGGTCAAATGCCGCGAGGCGCTGGATGCAGCGGGCCTGAAGAACTGCGAGGTCTTCGCCACCAACTCACTCGACGAGTACATCATCTCCGATCTTGAGAAGCAGGGCGCGGCCATCGACAGCTACGGTGTGGGCGACGCCATCGCCACGAGCAAGCACAATCCGTGCTTCGGAAACGTGTACAAGCTCGTGCAGGTGGACGACGAGCCCATCCTCAAGCGCAGCGAGGACAAGGCCAAGCTCATCAACCCGGGTTTCCAGGTGACGTACCGCATCATCCAGGACGGCAAGTTCAAGGCCGACGTGACCTGTCTGCGCGGCGACTCGTTCGCGCAGATCATCGAGAACTGCGAGGAGCTGCACATCATGGATGAAAACGACGAGACGAAATACACGACCTTCCCGGCGGGTTCTTATACTTGGAAGCAGTTGCAGGAGCTTTCGTTCGAGAACGGTGCCATCATCGAGGACAAGCGCACGATCTTCGAGAAGCGCGACTACTACAAGGCCAACCTGGCCTCGTTCAACGAGACGCAGACGCGTATCATCAATCCGCACTATTACAAGGTGGACATTTCCGACGACCTGTACGACCTGAAGATGCGGCTCATCAACCGGCTCATCCGCCAGATCAACAAGATGCAGGAAGATGAGTCGGGCGCGCCCAAGAACTACACGCACGTGGTGGTCGACATGCTCTACGATTTCATCGACGGTTCGCTGGCCTGTGCGAATGCGGAGAATGCGGTGGCTGAGAGTGTGCGTGTGATCAACCGCTACCCTACCGACCAGGTGCTCTACGTGGTGGACCATCATCCGGTGAACCACTGTTCGTTCAAGTCGCAGGGCGGACCCTGGCCCGCGCACTGCGTGATGCAGACGCATGGCGGCGAGATCCACGAGGCTTTCTACAAAGACGTGACGCTGCCCGAGCATCGTCCTTCGAAGAAGAACATGTTCTTCAAGGGTCTCAATCCCAAGAAAGAGCAGTATTCCGGCTATGAAAGCCACAACGTCGAAGGCATCGAACTCAGCACGGTGCTGACGCCCAACGTCCTGGTCAGCGGCATCGCCACGGAATACTGCATCCGCGAGACCTGCTACGACCTCGTCAAATCGGGCCACAATGTCTTCGTCCAGGAAGCCGCCCTCGGCTACATCGACAAAGAAGGCCATGAACGCACGCTCAACGAGCTCGCCCGCATTGGCGTGAAGATTGTATAGTAGACGGGATATGTTTTGGAGGAGATTATATTGCTTCTGGGAGCGTAGCCGCCCGTGGCTCATGAACGGGAGGGGCCCATCGCAAAGCGATGGGAGGGACGAGCAATCTTTGATTGCGAAGGCGAGCAGAAGCAATATAATCTCAGGAAAAACATATCTGATCATTGCCTTTCTTCTTCTGATATCATTTTCTGTATCAGGAAGAAATTACCCTCGATATTATCGTTATCTTCAAGATTCTGTCGTCAATCGGATTGATTCGCTGGCGGTGAACGACACTTTGCCGGCACTCGATTCCGCCAAGATGGCCCGCATCGCCGACTCGATCCGACTCAAGGCCGTCTACGACTCGCTCGACTATATCTTCTGGCACGAGATCGACACCACCACCCTTCCCGAATTCGACACCCTCACCCGCGCCTACTTCGACTCCCTCGCCCGCTTCCTGCCCGATACCAACGATATCAAACGCGCTATCCGCCGTATCCACAAAGAAGAACGCGACAGCCTCCGGGCCTCCAAACCCCGCATCATCGAAACCTTCGTCGTCCCCGACTCCCTGTACTACCGTCGACTGCTCGTCTGGACATCCGACAAATACTATAACGAATACCACGAAAGCCACCTCGACACCACCGCCAACAGCAACTTCTATGAACTGCCGATGATGAAAAAAGACATCGACGGCAGCTACCTCGGCACGGCCGGCTCCGCCGCCCTCTACCATAACTGGTTCAAACGCGAAGAAGCCCCCGACGCGCCCATGTTCACCCCGTACATCGGCGACGCCCTCACCGACGAGACCGTCCAGCAGTTCAATACCAAGATGCCCTATACCGAACTCGGCTTCTGGGGCACGCCGCTCGCCGCCAAAAACCTCGAAGAGTCGAACCTGTGGCTCCGCTCCACGCAGAACATCACCCCCGAATTCAATTTCACCCTCGCCTACCGGCGCCTCGGTTCCCGCGGCATGCTCGCCCATGAGAATACCAACCACCGCAACACCTTCATCCTGGCCAACTATATGGGCAAGCGCTACTTCGCCAACTTCGGCCACATCCGCCAGCGTATCGAACGACAGGAAAACGGCGGTATCCAGGATTCCTTCTGGATCCGCGACACGACCGTGGAAGCCAAGTCCATCGACGTCAACCTTACCAGCGCAGACAACCTCTACAAGCGCCGCAGCACCTTCATCCACCAGACACTCAACGTTCCGCTCAACTTCTTCCGCAAGGACCGCGACTCCCTCGCCTTGGGCGAAGGCACCATGGCCCAGATCGGCCACAGCGGCGAATTCACCACCTACAGCAAGCTCTACACCGACGAGATCGCCACGAACGACAAGAGCGGCCGCGCCTTCTATTTCAACCAGTTCAACATCAACGAGACCAATAGCTCCGACGAGCTTGCTGTCCGCAATTTCGAGAACCGCTTCTTCATCAAGCTGCAGCCTTTCGCCCCCGACGCCATCCTGGCCAAGATCAACGCCGGCGTAGGCTACCAGATCCTGTCGACCTACGGCTTCAAGCCCAGCGACTATCTGACAGGCCGGAAATGGGACACCCAGCACAACCTCTATATCTATGGCGGCGTGTCGGGGCAGCTCAAGAAATATATTGCCTGGAATGCCGATGCCGACTACTATCTGGCGGGCTACCGCATGTTCGACTTCGACATCGACGCGAAGCTCCGCCTCTCGGTCTATCCCATCGCCCAGGGCATCCATCTCACCGGCAAGTTCCACACCGGCCTCCGGACCCCGCATCCCTTCGAGCAGCATATCTACCTGAACCACCACAAGTGGGACAACGATTTCTCGAAAGTGTCGAAGACCACGATCGAGGGACGGCTGGAAATTCCCAAATGGCGGCTCGATGCGCAGTTCGGCTATGCGCTGGTGGCGAACATGCTCTACTACGACACGCTGGCCGTAATCCGGCAGTACGACAAGCCCGTGAGCATCATGAGCGCGTATCTGCGCAAGGATTTCACGGTCTGGCACCTGCATTTCGACAACCAGGTGCTGTTCCAGCTGACGTCGGCGCCGGAAGACGTGCTGCCGCTGCCGAAGCTGACGCTCAACCTGCGCTGGTATTTCGACATCGATGTCGTGCGCGATGTCATGAACCTGCAGCTTGGCGTGAACGCCATCGCCAACACGCTCTGGTATGCGCCGACCTACAGCCCGGACCTGGGCCAGTTCTATGCGCAGAACAAGGAG
>JAEETO010000063.1 GCA_016290385.1 Bacteroidales bacterium
GTAGGGGATTTCCTTGTCGTAGTTTTCGAGGATCTTCTCGCGGATGATCTCCGAGGCGAAGAAACGCATGCTCTTGTCGGTGAACTGCTCCTTGTCGTACCAGGGCGGGCTGACCGGCAGCTTGGCGATGATGCTGTCGAGGATGCCTTCCAGGTTGAATCTTTCCTTGGCAGAGACGGGAAAGATTTCGGCCTGCGGCACAAGGGCCTGCCACTCTTCGATGAGCTTCAGCACGGTGGGCTGGTCGCTCAGGTCGATCTTGTTGATCACGATGAGCACGGGGCAGCTGAGTTTCGAGAGTTTCTCCACATATTCGGCGTTCTTGTCTTTTTTCTCCACCACGTCGGTCACGTAGAGGATGACGTCGGCGTCGCCGATGGCCACGTCCACGAAGTCGAGCATGCTCTGCTGCAGGGCATAGCTGGGCTTGAGGATGCCGGGCGTGTCGGAGAAGACGATCTGCCAGTCTTCCCCGTTGACGATGCCCATGATGCGGTGGCGGGTGGTCTGGGCCTTGGCCGTCACGATGGAAAGGTTTTCGCCCACGAGGGCGTTCATCAGCGTCGACTTGCCGACGTTCGGGTTGCCGATGATATTGACGAAGCCGGCCCGGTGTTGGGGCTGCGGCTGCTTCCGGGGCTCTTTGCTGTCCATTATTCGAAGGCCCCCATCTTCAAGAGTGCGATTTCTTTTTCTTCCAGGAAGCGCCAGGCGCCGCGGCGCAGGTTCTTCTTGGTCAGGCCGGCGAAATACACGCGGTCCAGTTTTTTGACCTTGTAGCCCAGGTGTTCGAACATGCGGCGCACGATGCGGTTGCGGCCGGAGTGGATCTCCAGGCCCACCTGCGTCTTGTCGCCTTCCACGTAAGAGAGGGCGTCGGCGGCGATGGGGCCGTCTTCCAACTCGATGCCGCCGAGGATCTTGTCGAAGTCCTCTTTCCGGAGTGCCTTGTCGAGGGTGGCATGATAGATCTTGCGTACCTGGTGCTTGGGATGGGTGAGCTGGTCGGCCAGGTCGCCGTCGTTGGTGAAGAGCAGGACACCCGTTGTGGCCTTGTCAAGCCGCCCCACCGGGTACACGCGTTCAGGGCAGAGGCCCTTGTTGATCAAGTCCATCACGGTGCGGTCGGCGTGCGGATCGGAGAGGGTGGTGACGAAGTCCTTGGGTTTGTTCATCACCAGATAGACTTTCTTCTCGCCCTTGATGCGGGAGCCGTTGAAACGGATGTCGTCCTTGGCCGGATCGACCTTGGTGCCGAGTTCGGTGACGCGGACGCCGTTGACGCTCACCAGTCCGTTCTCGATGAAGGTGTCGGCTTCCCGGCGCGAGCAAATGCCGGAATTGGCGATGAATTTGTTGAGGCGTACCAGGCCGTCGTCTTTGGCGGGCTTAGCGGCTTGTTTTTTCGGCTTGGACGTGTAAGTTTTGGGCTTGTCCCTGTAAGCTTTAGGCTTGTCGTCGTAGGGTTTTGCTTTGTCGGTAAATGTCTTGCGGGCAGGGCGTTTTTCGCGTTCGTCCTTGTCGTAGGAGCGACGCTGTCCGGCACTGCGGGTCGGCGACGTCTGGCGATTCTCATCGGTTTTGCGACGGCCGTATGGTCTCTTGTTTTCCATGGGTGTATAAAATACGCATTTTAATCATGCAAAATTAGTTAAAACCCGAGGAATTTCCTATATTTGAAAGTTAATTCTTATTAGGAGGATTTGTGATGAGAGATGTTTTCCGTTCCGCCCTGGATGCTTTTTCGACCAACCGCCGCCGCTTTCTGCTGACGGTGGCCATGCTGGCTGTCGGCGTCGCTTCGCTGGTAGGCATAGAAACGGCCGTGGATGTACTTGCACGTGAAGTCGTGGGCAGTTTCGACAAGCTGGGCGCCGCCACCTTGCTGCTCCGCCCCAAGCCCGACGCCTCGCCAATCTCTGCTCGCCAGGCTTTCGAATTCCGTCAAGCTTGTTTTGACCCTTCCCGTCATGCCGGGCTTGACCCGGCATCTCAAGTGTCCGTATGGTCCCCCTTGCAGGACGCCGCCATCGTCCGCAGCGGCAGCAAGGCCACGGACCCGGTGGTTCATCTGATGGCCGTCGACGAAGATTATATCTCTGTCGAAGGCCTCAAACTCGCCGCCGGCCGCAACTTCTCGGTGTACGAGACGCAGCAGTCTGCCGCCGTGGCCATGTTGGGCGACAACGTGCGGCGCCGTCTTTTCGGAGAAGGCGACGGGCTGGGGGAGATGGTCTCGACCGGTGGCCGGAGGCTGCAGGTCATCGGTGCTTTGGAACGGCAGGGCGCCGTGTTCGGTACCGGTCTCGACGATGCCCTGCTCATTCCGGTCAGTGCGGGCCTGGCCGATTGCCGGATCACCTTGCGTGCGGCACCGGGCCGGTTGCATCAGGCGATGGTGGAAGCGGGTAGCCTGATGTCTTCTATCCGCCGGCTTCCGCCGGGATCGGAGCCCGATTTTGAGATCGTGGAGGCTGACAGCGCTGTCGCCATGCTCGCTTCGCTCCGCTCAAAGCTCTCACTGGTAGCACTGGCCATCGGCCTGGTGACGATGCTCGGTGCGGCGGTCGGTCTGATGAACAGCCTGCTGGTCTCGGTGAAAGAGCGGACGCGCGAAATCGGGACGCGGCGGGCGCTGGGCGCTCGTGCACACGACATCGCGCGTCAGTTTCTCGGCGAGGCGTTGGGCATCGGACTGCTGGGCAGTGTCGCCGGCGTCCTGCTGGGCCTGCTGCTGGGCAATCTGGTGGCACTCTCGCTTGACGGCAGTTTCAGCGCCCCCTGGGGCTGGATCTCCGCCGGCACCCTGCTCGCGGCGGCGGTGAGCCTGGCCTCCGGCCTCCTTCCCGCCCGCCGCGCCGCCCGCCTCGATCCCATCGAAGCTCTCCACAGCCTTTAGCAGTTTTTAATTTCCGGTTCTTTTTTCATAAATTTGCAGAATATCGTCCTTAATGAGCGATATCCCGCCTATGAAAAAGAAACTCTTGACGATTGTTTCCACGATCTTTATATGTGCTATTCCGGTCTACTGCATCGTGAACGGGCAACCCTTGACCGATGTGCTCAGGGATCTTCGCTCCGAACTGAAGATGACCGTTGAGCAGGGTGTTGAGGAACAAGTACTATTTGAAAAGGATTATGAACGCCAGCATGAACGGATGGTCAATGTGATCACGGCGTCCAACGAGTTGTCCCTCCTCCTGTACACACAGGAGCAGCAAATGACTTTCGACCTGGCCTATGCCCTGAAAAAAGTATCTTCGGCCTATCATGATTTCAACAAGGACAGGAAGCCGTACGACCGCATCGTTCATGAATTGAACATTGAGGTCGACCGCTACGCCCGTCTCATAGAGTCTCTTCGCCGGCTTCCGCCGATCATGACGGAAATCGAGATCGAAATACTGCCGGACAGCCTGCTGTATCATGTTGATTCCCTGGACCAGCAGTATTCCGAACTGGCATCCAGTCTGGAAAAGGAGGTGATCCGTATTGCCGTCAAGGACTCGCTTTCCTCCCCCTTTGTATTGGACGAGGAAGGAGAAGTCCACCGGGATTCCTGCATCATGTATGCTTCCGAACTCCTGAAACGGCATGTCAGCAACCGGGACAGCATGATAGCGGACAGTACGCACTACCAGGCAGCCTATTGGCGGATGACAGAGGCTTATGACTATGCGCAATCCCGCTATCGCGAACTGGAGAAATACGTCTTCGTGGATGGTCAGGAGCCATTTATGGTCTTTCTGGCGGACCCGAAGGGCTCCTGGAATAAAATCAAGCTTGCCCTACACAACCAGTATGACTTTTCAGAATTGGGCGGCGACGATTCGCAGCCTGCCGATTCTCTGGCCGTCAGTCCGGTCACGGGCGAAGAGATTGTCCTGGGGGAGGAGGAGGATGCAGACTTGTTCACCGGCCTGTCCAGCAAGGGCGCCAATTCCATGCTGGTGCTGGTAACCGTCATCCAGCTGGTTGCCCTGATCATTCTTTGGGTGTTGACTTTCCTGGTAATCTGGCTGTTAAGCCGTATTCCCCGGATGAAGCGTATCCTGCCCAAAAACAATTTTCCACTGTATTCGGTGCTGTTCGGAACCATTCTTTACTATCTGTTGCTGGGTATCAGCGTATCCGGTGACACGAATGAGTACATTCGGTTAGGCGCCAGGCATATCAACACCTTCCTCTGGCTGCTGATCGTCATCTCCGGTTCCTTGCTGCTGCGGGTGTCACATGAACGGATCAGGAACTGTCTCCGTCTCTACATTCCCAGCATCATCATTGCGCTCATCATCATAGTCTGCCGCATCACCTTCGTTCCGGACAAGTTGCTGGTTTTCCTGTTCCCGATTATCCTGGCGATTGTCGTGGTGCGACAACTCTTCTTCTGCATCCGTGAAAGCGGAAGGGCCATGCCCATCGACAGCGTGCTGGGCTGGATATCCCTGTCCATCTATATCGTCTCCTTTGTCTTTGCCTTCCTGGGCTACACCTTCGTGGCCTTGCTCATCCTGATCTGGTGGTACTTCCAACTGGCGGTTTTGCTAACCATCGTCTGTGTCTCGGACCTGATGGTGCGGTACAAGGAGCGTTGGCTGGACAAACGGGTGGACGCCATGCGCAACAGTATTACCTATGTGTCGGGAACAGACCGGGAATCCCTCCTCTTCGGCGCCACCTGGTTCTACGATTTCATCCGGCAGGTGGCGATCCCTACCTTGTTCGTCATCTCCCTGCCGATGTGTATACATATGTCCCTGGACATCTTCGACTTCGACGACCTGTATGACAAGATTTTCCACGTTCCTTTCATCCAGCTCTTCGACAAGGAGGGATTTGAGACGCTACGTATCTCCGGCAGAAGCATCATCGGTCTGCTGTGCCTGTTCTTCTTCCTCCGGTACCTCAACCGGGCCATCCACGCCATATGGCAATACGTTCGCTACGCGGCCTTCATGCGCAAGCACAACCGCACCTCCATCCGGAACAATGAGATCAACCTTTCCCTGGGCAACAGTATCATCAGCGTCCTGATCTGGATGTCTTATGTGATAGCCGTTGTCGCCGTCTTGCGGATTCCGACCGGTTCCCTGACCCTGGTGGCCGGTGGCTTATCGGCCGGTATCGGTCTTGCCCTCAAAGATATCCTCAACAACTTCATCTACGGTATCCAGCTGATGGGCGGCCGCCTTCGTGTAGGCGACTGGATCGAATGCGAGGGCGTGCGCGGCAGGGTGGTGGCCATCAACTACCAATGCGTGGTGGTGGAGACGGAAGACGGCACGGAAATGTCCTTCCTCAATGCTTCTCTCTTCGGCAAGAATTTCAACAACCTCACGCGCAACAACTCCTACGAACTTACCGTTATCAAGGTGGGCGTGGCCTATGGAACCGATATTGCGAAAGTGCGCGAGGTGCTGGTGGATGGCATGCAGAAAATGCGTACCAAAGACCATTACGGCCGCGAGATCGTGGAACCCAAACACGGTGTATATGTGGTTGTGAAAGATATGAGCGACAGTTCCGTCGACATTGCCGTTAAGCAGTACGTGCTGGTGGCCGAACGGATCGGATATGTTGACAGAGCCAAGGAAGTGATATATGAGTCACTCAACAACGCCGGCATCACCATCCCGTTCCCGCAATGCGATGTCCATCTGAAACACGATGAATAATATGAAAGTTGCCGGGTCAGTAGCCCGGCAACTTTTTTAGATCACCTCAAAGGTAGAAGTCGGGGCCCAGCCCTGGCGACCGTCGGCGATTTCGACCTTGGCGAAGTCGCCCACATTGTCGAGGAGGCGGACCTTGGTGCCTTCGTGGAGGACGAAGACCGTCTTGCCGCCTTCTGCCGGGGAACTCTTGACCGAGCAGACCGGTGACGTGACAATGGCGCTGTCCTGGCGCGTGATGGCGTGTTTCTGCTGCAGTGAGAAGATGAAGGTGAAGACCATCAGCACGACGAAGAGGCAGAAGCCGATGAAGGAAACCGTCCGTAACGCAGGGGAGCTGCCCAGGCGGAACAGCAGGAACAGCAGTCCCGCAATGGCCGCCAGCGCCAGCGTGATCCAGGCCCAGGCATCGGCGGAGAGGCCCTGACGCAGGTTGCGGAACCAGGAGACGAGGATGAAGTCGGGTATGACGTCGATCTTGTCGAGCGTCATCTGCCGGACAATCTCGAGATTGTGCGCTGCATCCTCGTGCGAGGGATCGAGTTTCAAGGCCCGCTCATAATAAAGGATGGCATGGGCGATATCATCGAGCTTGAAGTAGGTGTTGCCGATGTTGTAGTAAAGGTCGGCGCTCTCCAGATTCTCGCCTTCGATCATCTGGTAGTAATTCAGGGCATTCTGCCACTGGCCGGCTGCGAACGCCTCGCCGGCCATGCTCCAGAGGTCGGAGACATTGTTCTGTGCCTGTGCGGCGGGCGCCGCCAGGAGCAGCAGGGCTGCGACGACGGCCCCGACGGCCGCCTTCCCGGCGGCTTTCGGATTCTTCAACTGGCTTTCGATGGCCGAAATCACCTGGACGGCCTCATTGTATTCATTTTCCATCTGTGCCTGGCCACTTTCGGGCGCGTAGCGCGCAAATTCACATTTGTCAATCAGATCGGTCAAAGCGTTTACGCTCTCCTCGCGGACACCCCGCTCACGGAGTTTCTCGCTGATGGTGTCCTTCGAAAGGTCTGCCGCCGGAATCATCAGCTTGTCGGAGACATAGCCCAGCAGGGCCTTGTGCAGCTCTTCGTAATACGCGCCGCTGAGCCCCTGCTTCAGATACGACTCGGCGCTCTTGAGCCGGGACCTGGCCATCTTGTTGGCGCGGCGGTTTTTCGAACCCGCCACGTCAGCGCGCCGGGCCTGGGAGAAGCGGAAGAGCCGGCTGATGAGGAAGACGATCAAGACAATCGCAAGCAGTAGCGCATAGAACAGGATGGAACCCGCGAAGAAAGCGCCTTTCTTCTTGAGATTCCCGTCGCCCAGGGCGATATAGCGGATATCCTCGGCCAGGCTGCGGACGCTCTGCCGGTTGGAACCGGCCACGGCCACGCCGCCGCCCGCGATCTCTTCACCCTTCTCGATCGTCACCGCAATGTCGCCGGTTGAAGTGGTGGCATATTTCCCGTGCGCCATGTCGTAGTAGCTGTACTCGATGGACGGAATGACGAAATCACCGTGGCTGCGCGGGATGAACGGATACTCGAAAGTCCGCGATCCGCTGGTGCCGCTGGCTGACGTCTTGTCGGTGGTCTTCATGTCGTACACTTCAAAATCGGGCGGGAAATCCACCTTCGGCGCTTCGAGCATAGAAAGGTTTCCGTTGCCCGAGATGGTGACGATCAGCGAGGCGGCTTCGTTGGACTTGATGCCGTCCTTGCTCATTTTCGCGCTGATCTTGAAGTCGCCTACGCCGCCCCCGAATGAAGCCGGCGCTCCCGCCGGAAGCTCCTTCACCTTGACGTTGAGGGTGGGAGTACTGATGCGTTTGCGGATGGTCTGGTACTGGTCGAAAAAGTCATCGAAGATCGAGAGCGGGCTGCCGCTGGACGTGCGGACGCGCAGCTGGCAGACCATCTCGGCAGGATCGATGGACAGCGTGCCGGTCTGCTGGGGAATCAGCACCCACTGCCGGACCAGCGCACTGTTGTAAATGCTCCCGTTAACATTTTCCCGGTTGAATTCGAGGTTGTTGACCGTGACGGTCTCCTTGCTCCAGAAGCCGTTGAAAGTCGGGAACTTGACATCTTCGAAACCCACGATTTCGGCGCGGGTGTAGAGCTTGAGGGTGGCGGTGACGGGCTCGCCTTTGACCACATTCGCCTTGTTGAGCGTCAGCCGAAGGAAAATGTCTTCGTTGGAGACGGTACCCGTGACGGCCGGATCGTTCTGCTGCGGCCGGTCGGGCTGGGTCTGCTGACCGCCTTGCGTGCCGTTGCCGCTGCCACCGTTGGCGGATGAGCCGGATGAACCGGAGGACTGGGCCTGCTGCTGGCTGGCCACGACCTCGATCTGAAGAGTGCTTGATGAAACTTCCTGCTTGTCAACCTTGGCCGTGGCGGCTGCGATGGTGAAGGTGCCGGTGCGCCGGGGCTGGAGCAGGTAGGTGACGGTCTCCTGATGCGTGGAGGTCCGCTTGCCATTGACGAAGCTGGTGCTGGACATCGAGCCTTTCTGCGGGCCCCAGACTACATCGAAATCGTCCGTGCCGGGCCAGTTGAAATCGCTCATCCGCGCATCGGCGGTAAAGACGATGCGGAAGGTCTCGTCGGTGGATACCACCCGCGGACCTTCCAGTTTCAATGTCTGGGCTGCGCCCGAAAGGGATGTGAGCAACAGCACCCATGTAAGCAATCGTTTCGTCATGGCTCTACCAATTTTTCTCTTTCTGTTTCGATTTGAGCTTCGCAGCTTTCTCTTTCTTGACTTTGTCCTGGGTCTTGTCTTCCTGGGCCTGGATGGCCTGCAGCATCTGCTGGGCGGCTTGCGGCGTTATATTGGGCTGCTGTCCCTGTTTCGGCTGCTGGTCTTGGTTTTGATCCTGCTGATCCTGGTTCTGATCATTGTTTTGATCTTGATTCTGGTCCTGATTCTGATCGTTCTGATCCTTGTTCTGATCCTTGTTCTGATCGTTGTTCTGGTCCTGGTTTTGATCCTGGTTCTGCTGGTCTTGATTCTGGTCCTGGTTCTGATCCTGATTCTGGTCGTTGTTGCCGCCGCCACCGCCGTTCTGCTGCTCGTTTTCCAGCATCTTCTGGGCGTAGGCAAGGTTGGCCTTGGTCTCCTGGTCGTCCGGATTGCGGCGCAAGGCGTTCTTGTAGTCCTCGATAGCCGCCTGCCAGTTGCGCTGCTTCAGCTGGGAATTACCCATGTTATGGAAGGCATCGGCACCATGCGAGCCCTTGGCCAGCGAATCGATGCCCGCCTTGTAATAGCGGTCGGCCTCCGTGTAATTCTCCATCCGGTAGTAGTTGTTGCCCAGATTGTAGTCGGCCGTGACCGAAGTGGAATCCGCGACCAGCGCCTTCTTGTAATCGATTTCCGCACCGGCATATTGTTCTTTCTTGAACTGGCGGTTGCCACGGCGCACGCTCTTGCGCTCACTCTGCGCGAAACAGATGCCGCAGCAGAGCACAAGAGACAGGATGACAAGCAAATATCGTTTCATGACTCAATTCTTGAATAGTCTCCGGCGGGCCTTCGTTTCCGGAACCAGGAATTCGAGGATCAGGAAGAAGAGGGCGATGCCGAAGAAATACATGTATTGTTCGTCGAAATCCTCGAAGACCACGGAACTGAACTCCTCCTTGTCAAGGGTCCGGATGTCTTCGATGATGGGATTCAGGCCGAATTCGCTGTTGCCGGCACGGACGTACTTTCCACCTCCGACGCCGGCGATTTCCTGCAGGATGCCTTCGTTGAGGCGGGTGACCACGATCTCGCCACTTGCGTCTTTCATGAGGCTGCCGTTCTTCGGGATGGGCTTGCCCTGTGGAGAACCCACACCGATGCAGTAGATGCGGATGCCCTGTTCGGCGATGGTGCGGGCGGCGTCGAGGGCTTCGCCTTCGTGGTCCTCACCGTCGGTGATCAGGATGATGGCGCGGGAGCGTTCGCTCTGCGTGCTGAAACTGCGTGCAGCGGTCATCAGCGCGCCGGCCAGGTCGGTACCCTGGATGGGGACGCTCTCGGTCGTGATGCTCTTGAGGAACTGCTTGGCCGACACGTAGTCAGCCGTAATGGGCAGCTGGACGAAGGCTTCGCCGGCGAAGATCACCAGGCCGATGCGGTCGCCCTGCAACTTGTCGACAAGCCGGGAAATGGCCAGTTTCGAGCGCTCCAGACGGTTGGGTGAGTAGTCTTCGGCCAGCATCGAGTTGGAGACGTCGAGGGCGATCATCACTTCCACGCCCTGACTCTCGTGTTCGCGGAGCCGGGCGCCCAGTTGCGGACGGGCCAGGCCGATCACGAAGAAGAACCAGGCGAGCGAGAGCAGGCTCAGCTTGAGCCATCCCTTTCCCGTGGAGGCAGTCGGCATGAGCTGTCTGACCAGTTCCGGATTGCCGATTTTGGCGATGCGCTTGCGGCGGATGCGCAACTGGATGGCATATGCCACGAACAGCAGCGGAATCAGCAGCAGGAGCAGCAGGTATTGTGTTTGTACCAGATAGACCATTACGGAATCCTCCTGAGAATGACAAAACGGAACAAGAGCTCAGCCAGCAGGCAGAAGAGCGCGATCAGCGCGTAGCGCATGAACAGTTCGGAGTAGACCGGGAAACTGTCGATGGTGGTGCGTGTCTTTTCCATCTGGTTGATCTCGCCGTAGATTTCCATGAGTTTGGTGTTGTTGGTGGCACGGAAGTACTTGCCGCCGGTCTCTTCGGCGATCTGCTTGAGCAGGTCTTCGTCGATTTCCACCTTGACGTTCTGGACCTGGACGCCCCAGGGTGTCATGAAAGGATAGGGCGCTTCGCCCATCGCTCCGACGCCGATGGTGTACACACGCACGTCGTAGGTCTTGGCGATCTCGGTGGCCATCAGCGGCGAGATCTCGCCGCTGTTGTTCATGCCGTCGGTCAGCAGGATCACCACCTTGCTCTTGGCGTCGGAATCTTTCAGGCGCGCCACGGCGGTGGCCAGGCCGTTGCCGATGGCGGTTCCATCGTCGATCAGGCCGGTTTCCACTTCCTTCATCAGGTTGATGAGGGTGGCCCGGTCGGTGGTCAGGGGTGCCTGCGTATAGCTTTCCCCGGCAAAGACCACGATGCCCATGCGGTCGGCGGGCCGGCTGGCGATGAACTCGATGGCGATGTCCTTGGCAGCGCCGATGCGGTCAGGCTTGAAGTCGCGGGCAAGCATCGAGGTGGAGACGTCCATGGTCAGCACGATGTCGATGCCTTCGGTATCGATCTTTTCAAAGTTTTCCGATGAGCGGGGGCGGGCGATGGCCACGATGATGGCGGCAAGCGCCACCATCCGCAGGATGAAGGGGATGTGACGTGCCCAGGCGGCGGCTTTGCCGCTGCCGCTGTCCCACTGTCCGGCATTGGAAACCGTCAGGAAGGGCTCCTTGCCGCGCAGGCTGCGCCACAGGTACAGCGCAATGAGCGGAATCAGCAGGAGCTCCAGCCAGAGCAGGTTCGGGTATTCAAAAAACATGCGTTATTCCTCCTCCTCGTTTTCGATCTGGGACATATAGGTTTCGTTGACGAAACGGATGGCGGTCGGTATGGCGTTCTCGTTCTCCTGGTCAGAAGCCGTATGCTTGGCGAACTTCACGAAGTCGGCTGTCGTGAAAAGGTCTTTCATCTGGGCCAGCAACGCGGGATCGATCTCTTTTTCGGAGAGTTCCTGCAGCATTTCGGCAGAGGTCTGCTCCAGGGCGGAGATATCGTAGCGTCCGGCGATGTACTGGCGCAGCGCGTCGGTCACCTGGGTGTAGAACTGCTTCTGCTTGCCGGCCTGCCAGAGTTTCTGGGAACGGGTTTTCTCGAGGCTGCGGAGCGCCACGATGTGCGGCGGATCCTGCACGACGGGCTTGCCGAAGAAGTCGCGGTTTTCACGCCGCATCCTGATCCAGCGCACCAGCAGCCAGATGAGCGCGGCGACCAGCAGCGCCAGTCCGATCCAAGGAAGCACCTCCTTGAATGTCAGGGGGTAACGGATCTGGCCCTTGATGTCGTAGGGCTCGAAAGTAGCGGTATCGATGGGGATGGTATTCACGGCGAGCCGGGGGCCGGCGTAACGGAGCGTGTCGATGCTGCCGTCGCTGCGGGCCAGCAGCACGAACAGTTCCGGAAGCTGATAGCTGCCGCTGTCGAAGCTGGTCAGGGTAACGTGCCCGCGCAGCTGCATCGTGCCGTCTGCCTTGGACTTGGACAAGGTATCGAGTGCGAGTTCGCCCAGAGCCTCCACGCCGGGTACCGGCGCTTCGCCGGGCCTGCTGATGCGGGCCTCTTCGCCGGGTGCGATGCTGAAGTCGAAGGTCCATTCGATCTGGTCGCCGATCAGGATGGAATCGCGGCTGATACGGCTCTGCAGTGTTCCGTCATCCTGTGCGCGGCACAGCAGCGGGAAAAGTGACAGCAGGATCAGCAGGAATGTCTTATTCATGTCAGGCTCTGTTTTTGAAAAATGAGATGAGACCTTTCACGTAATCTTCGCCCGTTGCGATGCTGACCGTGTCGATACGGTAGCGGCGCAGGGTGGAGCGGGTGTTTTCCACGGCATCGCGGCTCCATTCCTCATAGTTCCGGCGGACGGCTGAAGACGCCGTGTTGACCCAGCTGCTCCGTCCCGTCTCAGCGTCACGGATATGCACCAGGCCCACGTTGGGAAGCGACCTCTCGCGCGGATCGTAGATGTTGATCACGGAGATGTCGTGCCGGTTGGCGGCAATCTTGAGCGCTTCCTCATAGCGCGGCCGGCGTTCGCCGTCCACGTCGATCATATCGGAGAGCAGGAAGGCCGTGCAGCGCTTCTTCAGGGCGTTCGTGAGATACTGCAGGGCCACGCCGATGTCCGTCCCCTGCTCCTCGGGCTGGAACTCCACCAGCTCACGGATGATGCGCAGCAGGTGGCTGCGGCCCTTCTTCGGCGGGATGAACTTTTCAACCTTGTTGCTGAAGAAAAGGGCGCCGACCTTGTCGTTGTTGATCGATGCGGAGAAAGAAAGCACGGCGGCAATCTCGGTGAGGAGATCCTTCTTGGTCTGGTTGGTGGTACCGAAAAGGCGCGAACCGCTGACGTCGACAAGCAGCATCACGGTCAGTTCACGTTCTTCCTCGAAGATCTTGACATAGGGCGCGCGGAGCCTGGCGGTGACATTCCAGTCCATGTTGCGGACATCGTCGCCGTACTGGTACTCCCGCACCTCGCTGAACGCCATGCCGCGTCCTTTGAACGCGGAATGATACTCTCCCGCGAACACCTGGTGCGACAGCGCCTTCGTCCTGATCTCGATCTTCCGGACCTTCTTCAGTAAATCGTTTTCCATATTAAGGAACTTCGACGGCGTTCAGGACGTCGGTGATGATTTCTTCGCTGGTGACGTTTTCGGCTTCGGCCTCGTAGGTCAGGCCGATGCGGTGACGAAGGACGTCGTAGCTGACGGCGCGCACGTCTTCCGGAATCACGTAGCCGCGGCGCTTGATGAAAGCGTAGGCCTTGGCCGCCATGGCCAGCGAGATGCTCGCACGCGGAGAGCCGCCGAAGGAAATCATGTCTTTCAGCTTGGCCAGGCCGTATTCTTCCGGCTGGCGGGTGGCAAACACGATGTCCACGATGTAGCGTTCAATCTTCTCGTCCATATATACGTCGCGCACCACCTCGCGGGTCCGGACGATGTCTTCGGGCTTGAGCTGGGTCGTGGGGCGCGGGAACGCACCCTGGTTGTTCATCCGGATGATCAGTTTCTCTTCCTCTTTCTTGGGATACGTGACC
>JAEETO010000006.1 GCA_016290385.1 Bacteroidales bacterium
GCCGCGCCGCCGCCCTCAAGCGATGGCTGGCCAAGAAGCACGGCATCCTTATCCGTGACGCATCCAATTTCGAAGGCCTGGATGCCGGACATTTTCGCATTGCCACCCAGACGCCCGAAGAAAACGACCTGCTGGCGGCGGCTATCCGGCACTATCTGGAGGAACAGCGATGAGCCGTGTCTTCGCTTTGCTGGCCGGATGGGTCCTTGACCTGCTGCTGGGCGATCCCGCCTGGCTGCCCCATCCCGTCGTGGGTTTCGGAAAATTGATCGCTGCCGGCGAAAAGCGCTGGAACAAAGGCGAAAAGCGTCGCCAGAAAGGCGTGATGCTGAGCCTCCTTCTTGTATTGGCCAGTTTCGGCATCACCCTGGCACTGCTCACCGGCCTCCGGGATCTCGGGGCAATGACCGGATGCGGCGTATGGCCGGAACGCATCGCCGAAGCCATCCTGATCTTCTACTGCCTGGCCGGCACCACCCTTATCCGCGAAGTGCGCGAAGTGTTCCGCGCCGTAGACCGTTCGCTGGAAGAAGGCCGCGCGCAGGTTGCCCGCATCGTGGGCCGCGACACGGCCCATCTCTCAGCGCAGGAAATCCGCACCGCCGCGCTGGAGACCCTTGCAGAAAACCTCAATGACGGCGTCATCGCACCCCTCTTCTGGCTGGCACTGCTCGGCGTGCCCGGCATGGTGGCCTACAAGATGATCAACACGCTGGACTCAATGATCGGCTACCGCAATGAAAGATATCGGGATTTCGGCCGTTTCGCTGCAAAACTGGATGACGTCGCGGGTTGGATTCCCGCCCGTCTCACCGCCTTCCTGATGCTGCTGGTGGCCGGGAAAATAAACAGGACGGCCTGGGTCCATGAGAATGGCAGCAAGCACCTGAGCCCCAACTCCGGCCATCCTGAGGCCGCCCTGGCAGCCATCCTCGACTGCCGCTTCGGCGGCCCCCACGACTATTTCGGCGAAGAAGTCTGGAAACCGTACATCGGAGAGAACGACCGTCCGCTGACGACCGCCGACATGCAGCGTGCCGTCCGCGTCAACCGCTGCGCTGAAATCACAATGGTTGTGCTCACCTGCGCCGTTCTTCTGCTCAAAACAGCGTGGCACCTAAGCTTCTGACATTCAGCCAGAAAACGAAAATCGATTGCGTAAAATGACGCAACCGATTTCATGCAAATCACTGATTATCAACACTTTATGCGCCACGTGAAATCACGGCCGAAAGTAGAAGCGTCCGGTTTCGGGGTCGATGACCAGGTTTTCAGGCGAGCCCGTCTGCAGCCGGCCCGGCTTGGACATGAGCCAGACCCGGTCGGCGACACGGAGGGTAAGTTCCAGGTCGTGCGTTGAAAGGAAGATGGTCTTGCCGAAATCCCGGGAGAGACGGCCCAGCAGACGCAGAATCTCCACCTTGCTGGGATAGTCGAGGAAGGCCGTGGGTTCGTCGAGGAAGATGATAGGCGTCTCTTGCGACAACGCTTTGGAAATCATCACTTTCTGCCGTTCTCCGTCACTCAGGGTCTGAACCATGCGGCCGCGAAGGCCGGTGATGCCGACCATTTCCAGCGCCTTCCCCACCTTCGCCCGGTCTTCGGCAGACAAGCGACCCCAGAATCCGGTGTAGGGACTGCGGCCCATCCCTACCAGTTCTTCGACCGTCATGTTCTGCAAGTTGCTTTTTTCGGTCAGCACTACGCTGATGACCGTGGCCAGTTCCTTCTCCCTGTAAACGGGCAGGGGCTTGTCCATAATAGTTATTTCGCCCGAAATCGGAGGCAGGAAGCCGGACAGCGTACGAAGCAGCGTCGATTTGCCCGCGCCGTTTTCGCCGATCAGGCAGGTCAGTTCTCCGCTGAAGACAGTCTCGGTAATGCCCGTGCAGACAGTTTTCACGCTATGCCGGGTCGTGTAGCCGATAGCGAGGTCGGCAAGGCGGATGGTCGGCTCGCGTTTCATTCTCCCATATCCTCCTTTCTGCGTCTGAAAAGAACGACGGCTACGACGGGCGCACCGATGAGCGCCGTCACGGAATTGACAGGAAGCGCGCCTTCAAAGCCCGGCATCCGGGCAATGAGGTTGCACAGGAGGGCCAGCGCAGCACCCGCCAGCAGCGTTGCCGGCATCAGGATACGATGGTCGGAGGTCCGGAAGATGCCCCGGCACAGGTGCGGGACAGCCAGGCCCAGGAACGAGATCGGGCCGCAATAAGCGGTCACGATGGCTACCAGCACACCGGCAGAGACGATAACGGACATCCGCGCGCGACGGACGTTCAGGCCCAGGTTGCGGGCATAGCCATCGCCCAGCAGCAGAAGATTCAAAGTCTTGACCAGCAGGAAAGAAAGCGGCAGCAGGATGGCCATGATGATAACGAAGGTCATCACCTGGCCGCCAGAAACGCGGGCGAAACTGCCAAGACCCCATACCACATAGGCCCGGACGTCTTCCTCGGCGCTGAAAAACTTCAGCACGCCGATGATGGCCGTCGCCACATAGCCGATCATTACACCGATAATCAGCAGCGTGACGTTGCCCCGTACCTTCTGCGCCACCCATACGATGAGCAGCATAATGGCCAGGGCGCCAACGATAGCTGCAATCGTCATGGCGAACTCTCCCATGTAGCCCAGCCGGCTCAGGGCCACGCCGCCCAGGCGGCCCGACAAAAGCACGACGAAGGCCACGCCCAGGCTGGCACCCGAGCTGACACCCAGCACCGATGGACCGGCCAGCGGATTGCGGAAGACCGTCTGCATCTGCAGGCCGGCTACAGAAAGGCCCGCACCCGCCACAAGCGCCGTAAGGGCCTGGGGGAAACGGGATTTCAGGATGATGTTCTGCCAGATTGTATTCTCCGCTTCCCCGCCCCAGAGGATTGTCCACACCTGCCCGGCCGGCACGGAGACCGAGCCCAGCAGCAGGTTGAGGAAAAACAGGACGAGAATGGACACGCCCAGCAGAATCATTCCGACGGCGACCGGGCGTTTCATGGCAGCAGCTCGTAGAAGACCGGCTGGTAATCGGCCGGAAGAAGTTCCGGATGGAAGATATGGATCAGGTCGGCCAGCACCACGTCGGGCTGGACCGGCATGCTCTCGTAGAAAGGTTTCTCCCGCATGTTGCAGTAGATCACCCCCTTGTTCTGGAAGGCACAGAGGTCGGCATAGCGCGCGTCCTCGGCCTTGAGTGCATCGTAGCTGAAGTTGCCGTTGTAACTGTTGACGATCCGCCAGTATTTCGCGTCGGCCGTCTGGCTATAGACGGTCTCGAAATCGAGATTCAAGCCGCCGGCATTCGTGTCTTCGGGCAGGAAATATTCGCCGCCCGCATCGCGGAAAATCTGGGCCAGGAAGCTGCGTCCGCCACCCACGTACCAGTTTCCGCCATGCAATTCGCCGCTCAGGACCACGGGCCGCTCCTGCACGTCGGCGGTAAGGGCTTTCAGATGGTTGTAGCGCGCTTCTATCTCATCGAAAATCCGGTTGGCCTTCTCCTCTTCACCGCAAAGCAAACCCACGAACTTGATCCATTCTGCCTGCCCCAGCGGGGTGGTTTCCTGATAGCCCAGGTGCGGAACCAGCGGAACATCCACACCCCGGAGCGCCTCGTAACCGCCTCTTTTGAAAGGAGAGATGAGGATAACGTCAGGATTGAGGGCCAGGATCACTTCATTGTCGAAGTTGCCTTCGATGCCGATCTGCCGGGTACGGCCATCGGCGAGCCTTTGCCGCATGTCAGGATTATGAAGATGGCGTGTACTCGTGATGCCGGCCACACGGTCCAGCTCCTCCAGACAGATGAAATTGGAGAGTTGCAGCGAAGTCATGCAGACCACGCGCTCAACCGGAACTTCCAGCACTGAATAACCGGATGGCACCCGCCCGTGATCCGAACCCCGCGGAACCAGCAGGAAGTGAAATGATTCGCCGGCTTCGCGAAGCGGGTCCCTGATATCCACCAGCACACCCGCATCCGTATAGCTGACGCTGAACCCCCGGGCATGACGCGGGGTCACCAGACCCGCATTATCTTCCGCGACGGAATGCACGGCAACAGGCTTCTTCTCAGCCCCATTTTTACAAGAAACTGCCAGTAGCAGAATTGCAGCCAGCAGGAAGTATCTGTTGATGTGTCTCATATTCAATCCCATAAACGCAAAACATCGGTTTCTCCCCAATAGAGATGCGTGTAACCGGCCATTACGTTCTTGTAGCGATACAAGGGAGTGGTTACCTTTTCTCCCCATGCATCGAATTGCTGCGCCACAGATGGCAGCACATCCGGACTCTGCAGCTTGGAATAGTGGAATTCGTGGCCGCGCCACTCCCTCCCCGCCGCATCTATCAGACGGCGGTAACCCAGCTGGAGCCGGGCTCCTTCCATCGTAGCGGTAAATGGCAGGACACCGCACATCCGGAAGGAGCCTTCTCCAACACACACTATAAATGAAGAAAGGTAAATCATGCCGCCGCATTCGGCCAGGATACGGCCGCCCGCTTCAGCATAAGCTGACAACTGCTCCATCGTACTCCGGCGCATCGACAGTTCGCGCGCAAAGAGTTCTGGATAGCCGCCCGGCAGATACACCAGATCCGCGTCGGGCAGCGGATCGCCCGCCAGCGGACTGAAAAAAGTCAAAGGGCCCTTCTCCGCGAGCCGGTCGAGATTTTCCCGGTAAAGGAAATTGAAAGCGGCGTCGCGGGCGACGGCCACCCGCATCGTTCCCCGGACCGGAGGCAAGGACGCGGCCGGTGCCGCGAACGGACAGGTACTCGCTTCCATCAGACCCTGCAAATCCAGATGCTGTTCGACCAGGTCTGCGGCCCGGTCGATCCACAGATTCATCTGCTGCTCCGCGGCCAGGGTCAGGCCCAAGTGCCGTGACGGAACTTCCAGTCCTTCCGACTTCGGCAGGAAACCGAAACAGCGCAGGCCGGCGTCATCGCAGGCCTGCTGCAACAGCCGGGCATGGCGTGGCGAACCCACCTGGTTGAATACCACGCCGGCCATCCGGAGCCCGGGAACGAAATCCCGTACGCCACGCAGCAGCGCAGCCACCGTATAGGCGGCGGAACGCGCACTGACCACCAGCAGGACCGGAATGTCGAGCAGCCGGGCAATATCCGCGCTGCTGCCTTTCATCCGGTCGTAGCCATCGAAAAGCCCCATCACACCCTCCACCACGCAGGCATCGGCCTCTGCGCCATAACGGCCATATACTTCACGAACGTGCGTACCGGAAGCCAGCCAGGTATCCAGATTCACGGAATCGCGGACCGTGGCCACGGCATGGAAGCGGGTGTCTATATAGTCGGGACCGCACTTGAACGGCTGCACCTGCAGGCCCTTGCGTACAAGGGCCCGCAGGATACCCATCGAGACCGTGGTCTTGCCACTTCCCGAATGCAGGGCGCCGATCAGCAGTTGCGGTTTCATTCTGTTTCAGTGCAGGCTACTCGACATCCATCGCCCGGATGATGTCGAAGCAGAAGCCCTTGGAGAGCTCCACGCCCTTTTCCACCGCTCCGGTCTTGCAGTCATAAATGTAGATGGTCGGATAGGTGGCCTCGGCTTCGCCTTCCACCTCGCCGCCGACACCGATATAGGCCTTGTCGTTGACCACGACGCTGCGCTGCGAGAAGCGTCCGCCGCAGTACTGCAAGTCGGCTCCGTTGTACTTCACGCGCTCACGGGAGCCGTTGGCCAGGTTGATGATGGAATAGAAGTGGCTCTTGCTGTCGATTTTCGTTCCAAGCGCTTCATCACGCGAATAGCTCAAAGCCTTGCCGTTGCCCAGATACTGGACGGTCAGGAGCTTGCCTTCCGGATTGGGGAAACCGTTCCAGGAAGAATCAAAGGTCTTGGAACCCGCGGGGATGCGGCGAAGGATGCCCATCTCCTGATCGTTCACGGTAATCATGCCGGCCACGTACATATTGTCGGCCTCGTCGTACATGATCATGCTCTGCATCAGTTCGCCATAGGCGCTGCCGGCAGTCTCCTCCATCACGGCCGACGGGACGTCCGTGTCGGATTCCACCTTCATCGTCGCAGGATCGATGACGGCGATGTGCGTCACCGAAGTGGCGGCATCCGACTGGCCGGCTTCCCGCTTGGTCAGATAAAAATAGTACAGTTTCTTGTCGCTCTTGCGATAGGTCAGCAGGCCTGCTGTAGAGAACGCGTTAAATCCTTCAGGAAGTTTGATGTCGAACGTACCTTCGGACTGGACAGCCAGGTTCGATTCGGAGAGCTTGGACCAGATGATCTTTGTGGCCTTGTCGGCCGTTCCCACGATGACGAGCGAGGTGCTGTCGCCGATCCAGGCGTGCGTATATTTGCGGGCAGAATATACGTTGTCCTTGAAAGGGACTTCTGCATCCTCGACGATGCGCTCCTCTCCGGCGGCGTTACGCTCGATGTGGAATTTCACGAAGCCGCCCGTAGCACGCTGGGGCACCTGGTAGTAGTATTTGCCCCGGGTGATGCTTTCCAGCGTATAATCTTCTGTAATGTCGATGCCCTTGCCGGTGAATTCCACGCGCGGCTGGTCAGCCGTCAGCGCGGGGACGCTGCGCACGTACGTGCCGTTTTTGTTTTTCGACATGCCACCGTGCTTGACAGCGCACACGAACAGGTCAAAATTATAATCTTTCACCACCGGTTCCGGCTCCGGCTCGGGCTCCGGAATGGGGTCAACACAGCATACAGTCATGGACATCATCGAGATCATCGCGATGGCCAGGACGAGAAGTTTTTTCAATTCTTTCATATCTTTATTTGATGTGTTAATTTAAATAATTATAGGAATAGTCTGAATTTTAAAAAGAAAGCACGACCAGGCTTCTGCAGCCTGTAGTTATCGAAAGCAAGCGCGTTGAACAGGTTGGTACATTCCAGCGAAACATTGTAGCGTCCCCCGTGCCAGCTGTACAGCAGCGACGCATTGGTGATGTGCTGGGTCGGGACTTTCGATTTCGAGCTGGCGGATCCGAAAGCCTCCCAGGTCAGGTAGAACCAGTGTACATACTGATAATCGGCCGACAGCCGCAGGCGGCTGTCCCGCAGGCCGACGTTGCGGAAGGTATAGGCGGCCTCCGCATTGGCGTAGGCCCAGGGACGGTTCGGAGTCCGGTTCCGGTAGGTTACAGACAGGTCGCCCGACTGGGTGTATTTCCGCATGTCGCGATTATCATCGTAGCTGGCGTTGACAGCGACGTGGAGCTTCCCGGCCCAGTCGTAACGGATTTCACCGTCGACGCCCTTGATATGTACCGCCGCTTCGTTCACATACTGCATCATCCCCTCCGTCTCATAGATGGTCGCCCGGATGTAGTTGTCCACGAGCCGCACGAAGCCGTTCGCCTCATAGGAAATGGCATGCCCGCCCCCGAGGTCGAAGGTACCGAAGAGGCCCAGGTTGAAGTTGTCGCTGATTTCCGGCTTGAGGGCCACGTTCGCATAGATGGTGGAACCGTTGCCCAGCAACTCGCGTGAAATGGGAAGCCGGACGCTATGTTCATAAGAGCCCTTGACGGCCAGTTCTTCGAGGAAGAGAAAGCGGGAACCCAGGCCGCCGCCCAGGTAGTTGTTCGTGGAACTGCCCTTCGCCTGGTCGGAGCCGGTGATGCTGGAAAGTTCATCCTGGCCGATCTTCAGGTGGTTGATGTAATCCTTGACGAAGAACGTGTTGTTCAGGCGGCCGGACAGCAGGGACTGGTCGTAGGAAAGGCCGAGGACATGCTTGAACAGCACGTCGTCGGTCGGATTAAAATCCTTGTCCCAGGCATCCTCCTGCCGGTTGCCGGCCCGGTTGAGCAGGTAGTTGAGCGCCAGTTCGTGACCCGGGGCCAGACGGTAGTCCAGGCTGGTACGCACGACCGTCATCGGCCGGTGGTAATGGCGCAGGGTCTTGCCGCGACCGCGGATCTCGCTCTTGCCGCCATCAATGTAACTGCCGTCCCAATAATACATACGGTAGGTTGTATCACAGGTCTGCGAGTGGTCCCAGGTCTGGGATACGGAAGCCAGCAGATGCAGGCCTTCCGTGAGGAAACCGGCCTTCTCGTAACGCGCGGAGGCGCTGATCGATTTCGTATGGCGATCCGCCATTCCGATTACATGGTCCTGGGTCGCACCTGTCTGGATGTCCTTGTCAATCTTCGAGACGGAAACCGACACGAAGAAATCGTCCGCCCAGCTGCGGTCCTGCACGCCGGCCTCCAGCTGGCCGAACAAGGACAGGTAATCGTCATGGAAGCGCGGCAGGTCCTTGATGACAAAGGCCGTCCGCTCTTCGTTGCGTACCTTCACGTCACGCATGATATAGTCATTCTTCGAGTAGCTGGCGCTGATGACGGGCTTGATGACCAGCCCGGTCTTCCTGCCGGTGTACTGCGCGCTGAAATCCGCCTTGTGCGTATGGAAGGAACCGATGCCGTAGGAAAAATCCAGATAGTTGCGGGTGCGCCGGTTGGTGACGATGTTGACGGCGCCGCCCAGGGCGTCACTGCCGAAGCTGGCGGGAATCACACCTTTGTAAATCTCCACGCGCTCGATGATGTTGACGGGCAGGTTGGCCAGGGTCATGCCGCTGCCCTTGGCGTCGAGGGGCATGCCGTCCAGGAAATAACGGATCGAATTGCCGGACATGCCGTTGATCGACAGGTCGAAGTCGCTGCCCACGCCACCCTCTTCCCGGATACGGATGCCGGCGGTCTTGTCGATGGCCTGGGTCAGCGACTGCAGGGTGCTGGCCTGCAGACGGATGTTGAGTGCTCCCACGGCGAAGGCTCCTTCGCGGAGTTTCTGCTCCCGGCTCCGGGCCGTCACGGTGGAGTGGCCGAGCATGAGGGTATCGCCCAGCGATCCCTTCACCGACAGGCTGTCCTGCCCGAGGAGCGGCGTACAACATCCCGCAAGGGATATCAATAGAACCCAAAAGCGTCTGAATCGCATCTATTCCGGAAGCTTTTATTACCCGAAAGCTTCAAAAACACCCGTTTCCGGCAGGTCTTCTGGCTCGTCCCCGTTCCGGCGCCTTCCCGCTCTGGGCAGTGGCTCTTGAATGCCGAAACAAACGTGTGGGACTTACAGCAGCGGTGTCTGCTCAGGTCTCTCACCTGATTCCCTTTTCATCCGGACCTCCGGCAGGAAGTCCAGGACACCGGAAACGGCCGCAAATATAGTAAAAAAAATAATAATGCAATTCTTGACAATTCATTGTGATTTTATTATATTTGCAGGGAAAAAGCGATTATATCGTTCAAAAAATAACAAAAACAATTATAAATCTTAACAACTATGGCAGTTAAAGGAACTATTGTCGTTGACACGGAGAGATGCAAGGGATGCAATGTCTGCGTGGTCAACTGTCCCTTCGGTGTCATTGCGCTCTCCCACGAGGTCAACAGCAAGGGCTACAATTTCTTGAACATGGTGGAACCCGACAAATGCACCGGCTGCGCAAGCTGCGCCACCGTATGCCCCGACTCGGTCATCACCGTCTATCGTGTTAAAATTTAAACTATCGAAAAATATGGCAGAAAAAGTTTTGATGAAGGGCAACGAAGCCATCGCCCATGCAGCCATCAACTGTGGTGCGGACGGCTACTTCGGTTACCCGATCACTCCCCAGTCGGAAGTGATGGAGACCCTGATGAAGGAGAAGCCCTGGGAAACCACCGGCATGGTCGTCCTTCAGGCAGAAAGTGAAACCGCCTCCATCAACATGGTCTACGGCGGTGCGGGCTGCGGAAAGAAAGTCATGACATCCTCCTCGAGCCCGGGCATCAGTCTCATGTGCGAAGGTCTCACCTACCTGGCCGGCAGCGAACTCCCCTGCCTCGTGGTCAACGTGATGCGCGGCGGCCCGGGCCTGGGTACCATCCAGCCCAGCCAGGGCGACTACTTCCAGGCCACCAAGGGCGGCGGACACGGCGACTACCGGCTCATCGTGCTGGCGCCGGCCTCCGTACAGGATATGTATGATTTCGTGGACCTGGCCTTCGAGCTCGCGTTCAAATACCGCAACCCGGCCATGATCCTCGCCGACGGCGTGATCGGCCAGATGATGGAGAAAGTGGAGTTCCGTCCCGCCAAGCCCCGCCGCACCGACGCCGAAGTGCATGCCCTCTGCGAGTCCTGGGCCACACTGGGCAAACCCAAGACCCGTGAACGCAACATCATCACCTCACTGGCACTCGACCCGGTCGTGATGGAAAACTTCAACATCAAGCTCCAGAAGAAATACGCCGAGATCGAAGAAAAAGAAGTGCGCTACAGCACTTACAATACCGAAGACGCCGAGCACCTCATCGTGGCCTTCGGCTGTATGTCGCGCATCTGCGAGAACGTGGTGGACATGGCCCGCGAACAAGGCATCAAACTCGGCCTGCTACGCCCCATCACCCTCTTCCCCTTCCCGAAGAAACCCATCGATGCCCTCGTGCCCCAGCTCAAGACCATCATGTCGGTCGAACTCAATGCCGGGCAGATGGTGGAAGACGTCCGCCTCGTGGCCAACGGCCGCGTCCCCGTAGGCTTCTACGGCCGCCAGGGCGGCGTGGTCCCCAACCCCGACGAGATCTACGAAGCATTCCTCAAATTCATCAAATAAGCAGGACGACCTATGGACATCAAAGATATCATCAAGCCCGAAAACAAAGTTTACGGCAAATCGTCGGTGCTGACCGACAACATCATGCACTACTGTCCGGGTTGCTCCCACGGCGTGGTCCACAAGCTCGTGGCCCAGGTCATCGAGGAGATGGACATCCAGGACAAGACCATCGGCGTGAGCCCGGTGGGATGCTCAGTGTTTGCATATAACTATCTCGACATCGACTGGCAGGAAGCCGCCCACGGAAGGGCTCCGGCCCTGGCCACGGCCATCAAGCGCCTCAACCCCGACAAATACGTATTCACCTACCAGGGCGACGGCGACCTCGCATCGATCGGCACCGCCGAAACGATGCACGCCTGCAACCGTGGCGAGAACATCGTCATCATCTTCATCAACAATGCCATCTACGGCATGACCGGCGGCCAGATGGCCCCCACCACCCTGCTCGGGCAGGTGACCGCCACCACGCCGTACGGCCGCAAGGCAGAGCTCAACGGCTATCCGCTCAAGATCACGGAGCTCCTGGCCCAGCTCGAAGGCACCTGCTACGTCACACGCCAGAGCGTGCAGAACCCGGCCGCCGTCCGCAAGACCAAGGCCGCGATCCGCAAGGCGTTCGAGAACTCCATGATGAAGAAAGGCACCTCCTTCGTGGAAGTGGTCGGTACCTGCAACTCCGGCTGGAAAGTATCCCCCGTAGAAGCCAACAAGTGGATGGAAGAGAACATGTTCCCGTTCTATCCGCTGGGTGACATGAAAGACAGATAAAAAACAGCGACAAACATGAAAGAAGAAATCATCATAGCCGGATTCGGAGGACAGGGCGTCCTCTCGATGGGCAAGATCCTCGCCTATGGCGGCATCATGCAGGACCAGGAAGTATCCTGGCTTCCCTCCTACGGCCCGGAGATGCGCGGCGGCACCTGCAACGTCAGCGTCGTCCTGAGCGACAAAAAGATCAGCTCCCCCGTCCTCAGCAAGTTCGACACGGCCATCATCCTCAACCAGCAGTCGATGGACAAGTTCGAGAAACAGGTGAAACCGGGCGGACTGCTCATCTACGACACCAACGGCATCACCCGCCATCCCGAGCGCAGGGACATCACGATCTGCCGCCTCGACGCTGCCGAAGAAGCCATCAAGATGGGCAACGCCAAGGCCTACAACATGGTGGTCCTGGGCGCCTACCTGAAAATGAAACCGGTGGTTACGATGGACAACGTGCTCAAGGGCCTCAAGAAGTCCCTGCCGCCGCGTCACCACAAGCTCATTCCGATGAACGAGCAGGCTATCACGGCCGGCATGAACGCCGTCGAAGTCGTCCGTTAGTCCTTCCTATTCGTGAGTTGCGAAGCGCTGGTCCGCCAGCGCTTCGTATTTTGTGCCGGGCCGTCCGTAATTGGCATACGGATAGATGGAAATGCCGCCGCGCGGCGTGAAGATGCCCGTCACTTCAATATATTTCGGATCCATGAGCTTGATCAGGTCGTTCAGGATCATGTTGACCGTATCTTCGTGGAAACCGCCGTGGTTGCGGAAGCTGAACAGATAGAGTTTCAGCGACTTGCTCTCCACCATCCGATGGTCGGGGATGTAGGAGATGCGGATCTCGGCGAAGTCGGGCTGTCCTGTGATCGGGCAGATGGTGGTGAATTCCGGGCAGTTGAAGCGTACCCAGTAATCGCGGTCGGCGTGCTTGTTGGAGAAGGTCTCCAGCACCTGAGGTGAATAATCGAAAACGTAGCCGGTCTTCCGGCCGAGGGACTGCAGGCCCTCATTCTTTCTATCGTCGCTCATGATCGTTTCAGTCTGAACGGGTTGTATGAAACATTGTAGTCGTAGGTATCGATGCCTTCCTTCTCTTTCAGCTTGCGGGAAAGCAGTGAGGTAACCGGCAGGATCACAATCTCATAGAGCGTCTTGACGGTCACCTGCGTCAGGATGATGCCGGCAATGGCCCTGGCAGGCAGCACGCCGGCGAAGGCCAGCGGGTAGAAGATCAGAGAATCGCCCAGCTCGCCCACGAGCGTGGAAGCGATGGCGCGCCAGCCGAAGCCCCGGCCTTTCGTAGCCACTTTCATCCATGACATTACCAGCGCATTCAGGTACGAGCCGATTACAAAAGCCAGCAGCGATGCGGCGGTGGTACGCGGCACCAGTCCGAACAGCTGGTTGAAAGCGTCAGCGACAGGCTGGCTCTCCGGCGAAAGCGGCGCAGGAAGCCACGCCACGATCTGTGCGGCGACTGCGACGAAGGCACTCAGGACAAAGCCCAGCCAGATGACGCGCATGGCCCGGCGATAGCCGTACACTTCCGTCAACAGGTCGTTGATGACGTAGGATATCGGAAAAATGATAACGGCACCGGACAATTGCAGGGGCAGTTTCCCCACTTGCCACAAGCGCGGAACGAACAGGTTGGAGGCAATCAGGCAGACACAGAATGTGGATGCCAGCGCCACATAGACAAACGAAGGCCCACCGGGCCTGGAAACAGAATTTTCAGACATGCATTCTTGTTTTTATAGTGGTACCAAGCACACTTGCTGCAGGACTGACCCGCAACTCGGCGGCAAAGATATAAAAAAAGTAATTATTAGCACGGAATAATTATCTTTGCAGAATCATCTTATGAAGAACATACTACTGATCTTGATAGCTTTTCTCCTGTCGGCTTTCAGCGTGACGGCTCAACAACCCTACTTCAATACGGAAGAGGGGCAGGTTCTCCATTACGAGCGTTTCAAGACAGGAGCGAAAAAGCCCTTCCAGACCACCCGGATTGAATTCGATTCGGTAAGAAACACCCCGGACGGGCAACGCATCTACCACGACATGCTGGTCAAGAAAGCCAATGGCCGCGCCAACTACGGCGGCAACATAGCCATGATCTCGGACATCAATCGCCAGAACGACGTGTCGATGGACCTGGGCCAGACCATCACGATGATCATAAAAAACTACTTTCCCAACGCCAAGACCCGTTCGGAAGGAACGCAAGCCATCATGCCGGCACGGATGCAGCCCGGTGACGCCCTTCCGGAAGCACACGCCGTCGTCCGGGCAGGCAGCCTGAAATTTACCGTCGACGTCACGGAACGCACCGTCCTCCGCAACGAGACACTCACCACACCCGCAGGAACTTTCAACTGCGTGGTCATCCGCGAGCACAAAGTGGAGAAAGGGCCCATGTACATCAATGATAGATGGAGTCTGAACTGGTATGCCCGGGGCATCGGCTATATACGCCACGACAACCTGGACAAACATATGGAAGTGGAAGAATCTGAAATTCTCGTCCGCATCGAACCATCCCTGAAATGAATTTTCCCCGATTTTTCCTGTGCCTGTTTCTTGCCGGCCTGGGACTGGCATGGCCCGTCACCGCACAGGAAATACTGGAAGGAAAACCGGAAAAAGCTCTTGCCATCGGCTGTCTGACTTACCGGGATACGTCAGGACAACTGTTGCGGGTCCGGGAATTCTCCTATGAACTGGATACGCTGACAGGCGAGGCTGTCGTCCGGGAACGCATCAGCGACACATCCGGGACGAAGGCCGTCATTGTCAACAGCTATGAAGGAACGCGGCTGGCACAGAAAGAAGAATATGACAAGGACGGGCAATTCCTGAAGCGGACCCGCTACAAGTTCGTCACCTTTGCGGAAGAAGCTTATCCTTCGCTCATGACGGTCGAGACCTTCCAACCCGATTCCCTCGTCAACGGCAGTCAGATACGCTATTCCGATACAGCGGGCTATCATTTCCCTTTGGAAATCATCCGCTGGACGAGCGGGAAGCCTGCCAACCGCATCCGGTACACCTACCCCTTCTGTCCCCCGGCCCATTACGGGCCCATGGCCGATTCGCTGCTTGCACGCGGCATGCCCGGTGCCATCCTTTCCGTGACGCACTGGCGCGATTCCGTCCGAACCGACTCGACAGCCGTGGTTTATGGCCATTTCCCGGGAACAGACACATGCTATCTCCGCCCCGCCGCCCTGCTCTACGCCGAAGGAACCGATGTGCCGGACACTTGTGTCCGCTACATGGCTTACGATTCGCTGGGCTTGCAGCCCGTGCAGATTCATGACCGCCGGGGCACGGGATTCCGGTCCATGGACCCGCGGCAGTTCCGATGGATGGCTCCCGATCCGGCAACGGAACGCATGCGCATCCTGCGCGCCTATGATTACTGTGCAGCAGACCCCTGGCTGCGCGTCGATGCAGCGAAGGGCGACAATTTCCTGTTCGACGAGACCGGATCCTTTCTCTGCCGGGTCCAGTCTCCGCTCGTCAATAACCAGGTCATTTTCTGGCAGGGATACGGCCTTGAACCGCTGTCCGCCCGCTTCGCCGACCCCGTTCACGATCCCGGTTCCATCGGCATGGACACGCAAGTCAAACTGGTGACGCCGGAAATGATCCGGACCAGCCTTGACAAAGCCGGCGCTTTCGTTCCCGCCCATCACGGCCTGTTCAAGGGAAGCTGGTACATGTACCGCAACAGCAAATATGGCGGCCTGCTGGACTTTGCCGTCAACGGACAGCACGACATCATCGACCGGATCTTCTATATCACCCGGACCAGCGTCGAAGGCAACGTGGCGCACAACAACTACAACTACGGGAATTTCCTATGGGGAGCGACGGCCTGCGAACTGGGCATTCCGCTCTTCCTGTCGCGCCTCGGCGCCCATTTCAACAACTTTTTCCTCTCCCCTGACACCAAGGGAACCTTCGATGCCAAGGACGACCAGTTCTCCATCCACGCAGGCTATCACTGGAAATAAAATTTGGTAATAAATTGAAACAAGTTTGAAAAAAACCACTATATTTGCAGCATGAGAAATCGCAGGAATAATAACTGGCACCTCCATAATCACCACATCCGGCCGATGCGGTAAGCCAGTTTATTTTATTGATTGACAATTAATTAATAATAAATAATACGGGACTTGCCGAATACGCAGGTCCCTTTTTTTGTGTTGCTATGAATCTGTTACGAATGGCCATCCAGGCCAAAGGCCGCCTGAACGAAGACAGCGTGGCACTGCTGCGCGACATCGGCATCAGGATCGACGACAGCAAACGGAAATTTCTCGCCCAGGCACCCGACTTTCCGCTCGAAGTGCTCTATCTGCGCGACGACGACATCCCTCAGGTCGTGGCGGCCGGAACGGCCGACCTGGGCATCGTCGGCCTCAACGAAGTAGCCGAGCACAGTCCGGACGGCACTCCGGAAGGATCCTCGCTGCAGATTGTCCGTCAACTGGGATTCGGCGAATGCCGTCTGTCCCTGGCCGTCCCCAAATCAGAAGACTGCGACGGTCCTGCCTGGTTCAGCGGCAAACGGATCGCCACCTCCTACCCGAACATCCTGCGCCGGTATCTGGCCGACCATCAGGTAGAGGCCATCATCGAAGTCATCGCCGGATCCGTCGAAGTCGCTCCGGCAGCCGGGATCGCCGATGCCATCTTTGATATTGTATCATCCGGCGGAACCCTGATTTCCAATGGATTGAAAGAAGTCGAGCGGGTCTTCCCCTCCGAAGCCGTTTTGATTGCGGGCGCTTCGATGACGGCAGAAAAACAATCGCTGCTGAATGAGATCCTCTTCCGTATCGATTCGGCGGTCGTCAGCAGCAAAAAGAAATACCTGGTGATGAACCTGCCCGAAAGCGCCATCGATGAGGCCGTGGTGATCCTGCCCGCCATGCGCAGCCCGACCATCATGCCTCTTGCTGCCAAAGGCTGGTACGCCATGCACGCCGTCATCGAGGAATCGCTGCTCTGGCAGAAAGTCCGCCAGCTGAAGGCCATCGGGGCAGAAGGAATCCTGGTACTGAGCATTGACAAAATCATCCCGTAGCCATGGACATCCTGCTTTACCCTCCGCAATCACAATGGGCCTCGCTTTGCCGGCGGCCGCTCCAGGATGATCCGCAAGTGCGGACACGCGTCGCTTCCATTCTGGAACGCGTCCAACGCGAAGGCGACAGCGCTTTGCGGGCCCTGTCCGTCGAGATCGACGGGCGGGACGCAGCCCTGGAAGTCACTCCGGAGCAACTTCGTGCCACTGCCGCACAAGTCAGGCCGGCCGTGCAGGAAGCCATCCGGCAGGCCGCCGCCAATATCCGGGCTTTCCACCTGGCCCAACTTCCCCAGGAAATCCGGGTGGAGACCATGCCCGGTGTCTGCTGCATCCAGCGGCCGGTGCCTATCCGCCGCGTCGGCCTGTATATCCCCGGCGGTACGGCGCCGCTCTTCTCGACCGTATTGATGCTCGCCATTCCCGCCGCGCTGGCAGGCTGCCGCGAAGTCATCCTCTGTTCTCCCGCGGGGGATTCCGGAGAAATCGCCCCGGAAGTGCTTTATGCGGCACAGTATTGCGGCGTCCGGCGCATCTTCCGCGTCGGCGGCGCACAAGCCATCGCCGCCATGGCCTACGGGACAGAAACCATACCTCAGGTCGACAAGATTTTCGGCCCCGGCAACCGCTATGTCACCACTGCCAAGCAACTGGTGGGCGAACAGGCCGTTGCCATCGACATGCCGGCCGGCCCCTCTGAAGTCATGGTCATCGCCGACGATGCCGCCTCCCCGTCATTCGTGGCGGCGGACCTCTTGTCCCAAGCCGAACACGGGCCCGACAGCCAGGTGATGCTGGCCTGCCTGTCGGAAGCTTTTGCACAGAAAGTACTTGCTGAAGTCGAACGGCAACGGCAGCTCCTTTCACGTGGAAAGATGGCTGCCAAGGCCCTGTCACACAGCTCCATCATCGTCTTCCACAAGCTGGAGGAAGCCGTAGGACTGGCCGAAGCCTATGCGCCCGAGCACCTGATCCTCGCCCTGGAAGATCCCTGGAAAGCAGCCGACGGCATCACGGCGGCCGGCAGCGTCTTCATCGGATCCTGGTCTCCGGAAAGCGCGGGAGACTATGCTTCAGGGACCAACCACACCCTCCCCACCAGCGGATGGGCCCGGTCCTACAGCGGTGTAAACGTCGAGAGTTTCATGCGCAGGATGACCCTGCAGGAAATTTCGCGGGCAGGATTGGAACGGCTGGCCCCCACCATCCGGAATATGGCGACGGCCGAAGGGCTCGACGCACATGCCCGTGCCGTCGACATCCGCATGGCTGCCGCTCCGGAACAATCCGGTCCGGACTGTTCCTCGTCCGGCGTGCAATCACTGATGCGAGCCAATATCCGGGCCCTGACGCCCTACTCTACCGCGCGGGACGACTGCTCCGGAGCGCCGGAAGTCTTTCTGGACGCCAACGAGAGCCCGTACAGCACAGGATGGAACCGCTATCCGGATCCCCGGCAGCGCATACTGAAACAAGCCATCTCCGCTTTCAAGGAAGTCCCTGTAGATAATATTTTCCTCGGCAATGGCAGCGATGAAGCCATCGACCTGCTGTACCGCGTTTTTTGCGAACCTGGAAGAGATCAGGCTCTCATCGTCTCGCCCAGCTACGGCATGTACAGCGTAGCGGCACAGACCAATGACGTATCCGTGTGCCCGGTTCTTCTGGAGGAAGGCTATGCCCTGCCCGCAGCCGCCATCGCTGCCGCCACGACACCCCGCACCAAGCTCCTGTTCATCTGCAGTCCGAACAATCCCACCGGCAACGCATTTCCGCCCGAAGAGCTGGTCGCTGTCATCCGCGCCTTCCCGGGCATCACGGTATTGGACGAAGCCTACGCCGACTTCAGCGCAAAAGGGTCCCTGCTTCCCCGCCTGGCCGAATTCCCCCGCCTGGTCATCCTGCAGACCCTTTCCAAAGCCTGCGGGCTGGCTGGACTCCGGATCGGGATGGCCTTTGCCGCCCCGGAAATCATCCGCACTTTCGACCAGGTGAAATACCCTTACAATATCAACCAGCCTGCCCAGGAACTGGCTCTGGAAGCCCTCCGGCTAGGAGCCACCCGTCACGTAGCCGAAATCTGCGAACAACGGGAAATCCTTGCCCGCAAGCTTCCCGGATTCTCCTTTGTCCGGAAGGTATATCCCAGCGACGCCAATTTCCTGCTTGTGCGCGTAGACGATCCGAAACGGGTCTACGACCATCTGCTGGACGACGGCATCATCGTCCGCGACCGCAGCCGCGTTCAGCTGTGCGAAGGCGCACTCCGCATTACCGTAGGCACGCCGGCGGAAAACCGGCGCCTGCTCGATTCCCTTGCTGCTTTTGAAAACCTCAACCCCTCTGACCCCTCATGAAAAAAGCACTCTTTATCGACCGGGACGGCACCTTGCTTGTCGAACCTGCAGACGAACAGATAGACGCACTGGAGAAATTCGCCTTCGTTCCGGGTGCCATTTCCGGCATGAAGGCCCTTTCCGGCCTGGGATACGAGCTGGTAATGGTCAGCAACCAGGACGGTCTCGGCACGCCGGCTTTTCCGGAAGAGACCTTCCTCCCCTGCCAGCAATTGCTGCTGGACACCCTGCGCGGAGAAGGCGTAGTCTTCGACAATATCTTGATAGACAAAAGCTTTCCGGAAGACAACGCACCCACCCGGAAACCCCGTACCGGCTTGCTGAAAGAATACATGGACGGCAGTTACGACCTTTCTGCCTGCTATGTGATCGGAGACCGGGAGAGCGATGTGCGGCTGGCTGCGAACCTGGGTGCCGTCGGCCTGCAGCTGGGACCGCTCAGCTGGGAGGACATCGTCCGGCGCATTCGCGGCGGCGTCCGCCGTGTCACCGTCGCCCGCAAGACCGCCGAAACGGACATCAGCGTCACCGTCGACCTCGACGGCCAGGGTGACTCCCGGATCGAGACCGGCCTGCACTTTTTCGACCACATGCTCACGCAACTCGTCCACCACGGCGGCATCTCCCTGTCGCTGCGCTGCCAGGGAGATTTGGAAGTGGATGAGCACCACAGCGTCGAGGATACGGCCATCGTGCTGGGCGAAGCCCTGCGCAAGGCACTGGGCGACAAGCGGGGCATCGGACGCTATGGCTTCGCCCTCCCGATGGACGAAAGCCGCGCCCTGGTCCTGCTCGATTTCGGCGGCCGGAGCGAACTGGTGTGGGACGTGAGCTTCACCCGGGAATACGTCGGTGACATGCCGACGGAACTGTTCCGCCACTTTTTCAAATCGCTGTCCGATGCGATGCAGGCCAACCTGTACGTCCAGGCACGCGGCGAGAACAACCACCATCTGGCCGAAAGCATTTTCAAGGCCTTTGCCCGTTCCCTGCGGCAGGCCGTCTCGCGCAACGTCTTTTCCTATGAAATACCCACCAGCAAAGGTTTGTTATGATAGCCATCGTCGATTATGCAGCCGGAAACATCCGCTCGGTAGCCAACGCCCTCGAGCGACTGGGCGCCCATTATGAAGTGACAGCCGACCCACAACGCCTGCGGTCCGCCGACCGGGTCATCCTGCCCGGTGTCGGCCACGCCGGCCGCGCCCTGGAAAGCCTGCAGGAGCAGGATCTCTTCCCCGTCATCCGCTCGCTCCGATGCCCCGTGCTGGGTATCTGCGTCGGCATGCAGGTGCTCTGCCGCGATTCCGAAGAAGGGCCCGTGCAGGGCATCGGCATATTCGACGCCCATGTGCGTCGTTTCCCCGATGAGGCGGACATCCGCGTCCCGCACATGGGATGGAACGCGCTCGGCAACCTGGACGGCAAACTGTTCCGCAATATTCCCAGCGGTGCGCACGTCTATTTCGTCCACTCGTATTATCCGACCCTTTGCTCGGATACGACGGCCACCTGCCGGCATGGTTCCACCCTTTTCAGCGCCGCGCTCCGCTATGAGAATTTCTACGGAACACAGTTCCATCCGGAAAAGAGCGGAGCGGTCGGACAACAAATCCTCCAGAACTTCCTTGCCCTATGACCGAGATCGTTCCCGCCATCGACATCATCGACGGACGCTGCGTACGCCTGACCCGGGGTGACTATGCGGCGGTCAAGGTCTATGATGCCTCTCCCGTCGATTCGGCACGGCGTTTTGCCGACTGCGGCGTCCGCCGCATCCACCTGGTGGACCTGGACGGCGCCAAGGCTGGTACGCCCTGCAACCTGACGACGCTGGAGGCCATTGCGAAAGCGGTTTCCTGTGAACTGGAATGGGGCGGTGGCGTGGCGTCAGAAGCTGCCCTCCGGCAGCTTTTCGACGCCGGCGCCACCCACGCGATCATCGGCAGCATAGCCGCCCTTCAACCGGAACGTTTCGCCGAATGGCTGGCGTGCCATGGTTCCCGTATGATTCTGGGCGCCGACGTACGGAACGGCCGTGTCGCCGTGCGCGGCTGGCAGGAGGAGGCGCCGCTGACGCTCGACATGCTGCTCCGCCGCTTCACGGACGATGCCGGCACGCCACTGCGTGAGGCCATTGTCACGGACATTGGCTGTGACGGAATGCTGCAAGGACCCTCCCTGGCCTTATACGGCACGCTCGTCCAAAACTTTCCCATGCTATCCTTCACAGCCAGCGGCGGTGTCTCCTCCATGGACGATATCCGCTCCCTGGCGGCCGCCGGCATACCGAAGGCCATTGTGGGGAAAGCCATCTATGAAAATCGTATCACACTGAAAGACATATCCTTATGGTCGCTAAACGCATCATCCCCTGCCTCGACGTCAAAGACGGAAAAGTCGTAAAGGGCATTCATTTCGAAGGACTCCGCCAAGTCGGCGATCCCGTGGAACTGGGAGCGGCCTACGCCCGCGAAGGTGCCGATGAGCTGGTCTTTCTCGACATCAGCGCCACCTTCGAGGGCCGGAAGACTTTCGCTTCTCTGGTGGAACGCATCGCGCGGGAAATCGACATTCCTTTCACCGTAGGCGGAGGCATCGCTTCGCCCGACGATGCCGCCCGCCTGCTGGATGCCGGCGCAGACAAGATCTCGCTCAACTCCGCCGCGCTCGCCGACCCGTCGCTGGTCAGTCGCATCGCCGGCCAGTACGGCAGCCAGTTCGTGGTGGTGGCCATCGATGCGCGGAAAACCGGCGGCGACGCCTCTCCGTTCTGGACCTGCACCACCCACGGCGGACGAATCGCCACGGACCGCGAGCTCTTCTCGTGGGCACGCGAGGCACAGGAGCGCGGTGCCGGCGAGATCCTTTTCACATCCATGGACCATGACGGCACCTGCCAGGGTTTTGCCTGTGAACTGTACGCCTGCCTGCACGAGAGCCTGTCCATTCCGGTCATCGCTTCCGGCGGTGCCGGATCCCTGCAGGACATCGTCGAAGTCCTGACCACCGGAAAAGCTGACGCCGCACTGGCCGCCAGCATTTTCCACTACGGAACCCTGCGCATCCGCCATGTCAAGGAGGCACTCCGGGATGCCGGCGTACCCGTACGTCTTTCCTGACACATCATTGAACGAACCATGCAATACGACGATTTCAAACTCGACAAGAACGGCGGACTGCTTCCCGCCATCATCCAGGACGCCCGCACCGGCAAGGTGCTGATGCTCGGCTATATGAACCGTGAGGCTTTCGAAAGAAGCCGTGCGGAAGGCCTGGTCACTTTCTGGTCCCGCTCACGCCAGTGCCTGTGGACCAAAGGGGAAACCAGCGGCAACTTCCTGCACATCCGGGAAATGTACAAGGATTGCGACGACGACACGCTACTCGTGACCGTCATCCCGGACGGCCCGGTCTGCCACCGGGGTACACGCAGCTGCTTCGACACGCCCGATGCCGAAGGATTCCTGGGTGAACTCCAGGCGCTTATCCACAGCCGGCACGAAGAACTCCCCGAAGGCTCCTATACGACCCGTCTATTTATCAAAGGCGTCAAGGCCATCGCCAAGAAAGTCGGCGAAGAGGCCGCCGAGACGATCATCGAAGCCGTCGACGGCAACCGCGACCGCTTCATCTATGAGATGGGCGACCTCTTCTACCACCAGCTGGTGCTGATGGAGCAGATGGGCGTCTCCCTCGCTGACATCGAACAAGAACTGGCCCTCCGTCACAGGGTCCCTTCCTCCCCGAAAGAAAACAATTAAAACATATCCATCATGTCACTCATCATTCCCAAAGACTACCGCAACCTGCTCGGCGGACTCGAAAACACCGAGAAAGCCATCAAGGCCGTAAAAGACATGTTCCAAAGCAACCTGTCCGCCCAACTGGCGCTTCTGCGCGTCACCGCACCCATCGTGGTCCTTTCCGGAACCGGCATCAACGACGACCTGAACTCCGTGGAGCGGCCCGTCTCCTTCCCCATCAAGAGTCTGAACGAACAGAAAGCCGAAGTGGTGCATTCCCTCGCCAAATGGAAAAGGCTCAAGCTCGGCGAGCTCGGCACCCGACCCGGACGCGGCATCTACACCGACATGAACGCCCTCCGTCCTGACGAGGACCTGGACAACCTGCATTCCATCTATGTGGACCAGTGGGACTGGGAGAAGGTCATCCGCAAGAAGGACCGGAACCTGGCCTTCCTGAAGATGACGGTACGGCGGATCTACGAGGCCATCAAGGTCACGGAGAACCGGCTCTATGTCGAATTCCCGGAGATCGAGCCGGAACTGCCTGAAGAGATTTTCTTCATCCATGCCGAAGAACTGCGCCGCCGCTACCCGGAGCTGACGCCCAAGGAAAGGGAGAACGCCATCGTCAAGGAGCACAAGGCGGTGTTCATCATCGGCATCGGAGGAGCGCTCGACGACGGCACCATCCACGACGGACGTGCTGCCGACTACGATGACTGGAGTACGCCCAACGAAGACGGTTTTCTGGGCTTGAACGGCGACATCCTGCTGTGGAACAAACTCCTCGACTGCGCCTTCGAGGTATCCAGCATGGGCATCCGTGTCGACGAAACCGCCATGCTCCGCCAGCTTGATATCCGGGGGCAGTCGTGGAAGAAAGATCTCTATTTCCACCGGAAACTCCTCGCGGGGGAGCTTCCCTACACCATCGGCGGCGGCATCGGTCAGTCGCGCCTATGCATGTACCTGCTGCGCAAGGCCCACATCGGAGAAATCCAGTCCGCCATCTGGCCGGAAGCCATGCGCGAAGCCTGCCTGCGCGCCGGCATCGAATTAGCCTGATAGCGCGGGGAACTGTCAGCTGCGGCAGATGACGCTGCCGCTGGCCTGGTGGGTGGCCAGGATCAGGACTTCGGAAATCTGGACGTGGGCCGGGGCCTGGGCGGCGTAGAGCGCCACGTCGGCAATGTCGTCGCCTGTCAACGGCTGAATGCCCTGGTAGACTTTGGCGGCACGCTCCGTGTCACCGTGGAAACGGACATTGCTGAAATTGGTTTCGACCAGGCCGGGCTTCAGGTTCGTCACGCGGACCGGTGTGTGCGCCAGGTCGATACGCAGTCCGTCGGACAGCGCTTTCACGGCCGCTTTGGTTGCACAATAGACGGCCCCGCCGGCATAAGCGGCGTCACCGGCCACCGATCCGATGTTGATGACATGGCCGCGCAGGCGCTCCACCATCCCGGGAACCACAAGCCGCGTCATGTAGAGCAGACCCTTGACATTGGTGTCGATCATGGTCTCCCAATCGTCAAAATCTCCGGCATATTCGGGCTCCAGGCCCAGCGCCAGGCCGGCATTGTTGACCAGGACATCGATCTCGCGCCAGGCAGCCGGCAGCGAATCGAGCGCCCTTTTCACCGCGTCGCGGTCACGCACGTCAAAACACAGCGTCAGCACTTCGACACCGAATTCTTTTTCCAGTTCTCCGGCCATCACGGCCAGTTGTCCCGCGCGCCGTCCCGTCAGGATCACGCGGTATCCCGCACCGGCAAATTTCCGGGCGCAGGCGGCGCCGATCCCGCTGGTGGCGCCGGTTATCAAAGCGATTCTTTTCATATTGCGAAGTTAGCAATTTTCGAAAGAAATGTGTATATTTGTATGATTCACGTACTTGCTACCATGAAAAAGACCCTCTTCCTGGCATACGGACTGCTGTGCTGCCTGACGCTGGCGGCCCAGCCCGATACCCTCAAAGAGCCGCAGAAAAACCATCAGTTCAGCATCAACGCCTCACACTGGACGCGAGGTGAGCTGCGTGCCGGCGGACTGCCGAACAAGAAAGGCGATGACCTGGCCGTCTTCGTGATGAGCAGCACCATGCTCCAGTTCGACTACCAGTACAAGGGACTGGAATTCATGTTCGCGCCCAAACATGTAGGTATCTGGGGATCTTCCGGCAGCGGCGGTATCATCCTGGAAGAAGGATGGTTCTCCCTCCGCCACAAGAACGGCTTGTTCCTCAAGCTGGGACGGCAGAAATTTGCCTACGACGACCAGCGCATCATCGGTTCCGATGACTGGGTGATGGTTCCCGCCAGGCACGATGCGCTCAAGGCGGGCTGGGAATCCGGCAAGCACAAGCTTCACTTCCTGTTTGCCTACAACCAGAACGATGAAAACGTCAACGGTGGCACCTATTACGTCGATGGTGACCAGCCCTACAAACTGATGCAGACGCTCTGGTATCATTTCGATCCCCTGCCGCAACTGGGCGCCTCCCTGCTGTTCAACAACACGGGCATGCAGTACGTCAACACAAAAACGACAGACCCGTCGTTGATCGTGGACCGTACCCTGTACCAGCAGTTGTTCGGTGTTTATATTGACTGGCATCCCGGCCCGTTCAGTATTCAGGGATCCTATTACCGGCAGGCAGGCCGCAGCGAGAATGATCTTCCGATCCATGCATGGATGGCGAGCGGGGAAGCGGACTGGAATGTGAATGACAAGATACGCCTGAATACGGGCTACTTCTATATGAGCGGCGATCCCCAGTTCTACGTGCCTCCGGAGGGGCAGATCGGAATGGCGCAAAAGAAAGAAATTCGTGGTTTCAACCCCATCTTCGGTTCGCACCACAAGTTCTACGGCGCCATGGATTTCTTCTATGTGTCGACCTATTACGGCGGCAATACACCCGGCCTCCAGGACGCCCACGCCGGCATACGATGGACTCCCGTCAAGTCGCTGCAGATCGATGCCGGCTACCATTACCTGGCCACCTGCGTCGACCTCAACGTGGAAGGATACACCAGGTCGCTGGGCCATGAACTGGAATCCGCGATAACCTGGAACATCGTGAAAGACGTGTCGCTCCAGGCCGGTTATACCTACATGCACGGAACAGAGACCATGAGCATCCTCAAGCGGACCAGCGACTTAAGCAATAACCGCCTCCACTGGGGCTGGATCATGATTTCCGTTACGCCGGAATTCTTCAAGTTCAAGTTCTGACCGCTTTTCGAAAAATAGTGTATCTTTGCGGCAGATTACAAGCGGGTGTATTGTAATTGGTCGCCAAGCCAGACTTAGGATCTGGTGCAGTGATGCGTGGGGGTTCGAGTCCCCCCACCCGTACTCAGTCTATTTTTCCAAAACCAGCAGGGCCTAGTCGTCGCGGGAGCGGCGGGAGACTTCATGCAAGCCCAGGGATGCGGCTTTTTCCAAGAGCAGCGGGATGTCGGCGGTATAGAAGCCGCTGAGCATGGGTTCGGAGAACTGTTCTTTCGGGATGAAAGCATTCATGAAAGGCTCTTCGACGGTAAAACTGTCAAAACCCAGGTCCGCGATTTCGGCATTTAATCGTCCTGATATTGGCGAAGCGTAAGATCGATTACGTATTTTTGCGCAATCGATTTTTTTTTGAAGAAACTGCAACAAACGCTCCGCCCCATCGTTTTATAGACAGCATGACAAGAAAAGAGGCCACATCGTTTTACCAGGCACACAGCCGGCGGCTCTTCAACATGAGCTATCGCATCGTCTTCAATGCGGAAGACGCCGAGGAAGTGATGCAGGATACGATCCTCAAGTTCGTGACCATGCCCTGGCGGCCGATGAAAGAGGCCCAGGTGTCGGCCTGGCTGGCACGCACCTGCATCCGGGCCTCCATCGACAAGCTGCGGCAGCGCAGGCGCGAGTCCCTGTTTCTGGAGGAATATGCCCGCGAGGCTGCCACGGACAGGCCGGATGATCAGGAAATCCCCGCCGGCGTGTCCGCGGCCCGCATCCTCGCCGCCATGCAGCAGCTCCCAGAGCCCTGTCGCCTGGTCGTGTCGCTCGTGCTGGCAGAAGGCCTGGACTACGAAGAGATTGCTCAGTATACCGGATTGAAACAAAATACTTTGCGCTCGCATTTCCTGCGCGGGAAACAGCGCCTGGTCAAAATATTGGAAGAAGATGGAAAACCAATTTGACATCTATGAACTGCCTGAGGGAAACGAGGATCGTTTCCTGGCGAAATGGGATGCCGCTGCCTCGCAGGGGCGCCGTAAACACTTGACGCTCCGATGGACGGCCCTGGCTGCCGCAGCAGCAGCCATCCTGCTCCTCTTCCTGGTCCCGGCCGGCAACCGGCACTTCTTCGGTGCACATACGCCGGAAGCTGTCTACTGCGCTTATCTCGACAAGGTCGGCCTTTATTACGAAAGGCTGGGGGAGACCGGTGCTACGGAAGCCGGCGAGTGGGAAGCTGCCCTCAAGGCCCTGACCAACGAGACGATTCCGCTCTTCGACCAGCTGCCGGACGAGATGCCCCCGCGCGAAAAGGTCAAGGTGCTGAAGCGGTATTATGGGGAATTGCTCGACGGGGCGGCCCAGCTTTGCAAAGATTGGAATATATAACAAATAAACCATACAGATCATGAAAAAGACATTCCTTCTGCTGACCATTGCCTTCTTGGCCGCCAGCATTGACCTTTCTGCCCATGAGACCGACGGTCCTGTCGAAACAGCCGCCGTGGAGACTTACGAGCAGCACTACGATTTCCGCGATTTCACAGCCCTGTCGGTTGCAAACGCTTTCCATGTGGATTTCGCTTTTGCTGACGACTGGTCGGTGGACATCTCCGTGCCGGATTTCATCGAGCCGTATCTGAAAGTCAACTGCTCGGGCGACAAGGTGCGCATCGGACTGAACAAATTGCCGGTCGACATCCAGCGGAAACTGAGCAAGACCAGTGATGCGCTCCACGCTACGGTACGCATGCCGAAACTGCTCTCGCTGTCGCTCTCCGGGGCCGTACACATGACGGCCGAAGGCAGCCAGGAACTGGAGGGTGAACCCATGTCCATCGAAATGAGCGGAGCAAGCAAGCTCGAATCGCTGGTCACTTCCGGGGACGGAATCCTTCATCTGGAACTCAGCGGCGCCTCCAAGGCCGGCCTGCAGGCTGATTTCAAACAAATGAAGATCGGCGTGTCCGGCGCCTCCAAGCTCACGCTGGCCGGCCATGCGGACAAGGTCGATGTCGACTGCTCCGGCGCTTCCGGCTGTGTGCTGGATGGGGACTTCGCCAATGCGGACGTCGATGCGAGCGGATCTTCCAAGGTCACCATGAGCGGCAGCAACGGAAGCCTGACTGTCGAGTTGTCGGGCGCGACCAAGTTCGAATCGACCGGTGAGACGGCACGTGCTGACCTGGAACTCGCGGGTGCCTCCAAGGCCCGGCTGACCGTGACGGAAAAACTGCACTACGAACTCTCCGGTGCCTCCACCCTTCGCATCAACAATAAAGGCGCCAGGGTCACCGGCGAGCAGAGCCGCGGCTCGAAGGTCGAATACGAGCGCTAGATCATCGAAGCCAGGTTGGTCGTGAAGAGTTTCACGGCTATGGCGATCAAGATGATACCGAATATCTTACGGAGAATATAAATGACGGTTGGGCCGAGCACACGCTCGACCCAATCGACGTATTTGAGCACAAAGTACACCACCACCATATTGAGGGCGATGGCCACGATAATGTTCTGGATGGCATATTCCGCGCGCATCGAGATCAGGGTGGTCAGGACACCGGCGCCGGCGATGAGCGGAAAGATGATGGGAACGGCGTTGGCCGCGGAAGCAGGTCCGTCGTTGTTGATGATCTCCCGGCCGAGGATCATCTCCATGCCGTAGATGAAGATGATGATGGCGCCCGCAACGGCGAATGAGTTGATCTCCACGCCGAACAGGGAAAGGAGCCCTTCGCCTGCATAGAGGAAGGCCACCAGGATGACAAACGAGATGAGCGAAACCCGCAGCGGACTGATCTTCGCCCCTTTGCTCCGCAGGTCGATAATGATGGGTATCGACCCCGTGATATCGATGATGGCGAAAAGAACGATGAACGCGCTGATGATTTCCTTAAAACTGAAACTCATATCCCTGACGATTTTGTGCCGCAAAAATACAATAATTTTCTATATTTGCAGATTGTCATCCTGAGCTATGTGAAGGATTCACAAAAGGAAAAGTGTAACTAAATCCATACAAAATGAGAAAGAAAATCGTTGCCGGCAACTGGAAGATGAACACCACCGTTGCCGAAGGTGTCGAACTGGCGAAGGGCATCGTCGCCAAAGTCAATGACATTTCCAAGGGCGTCTCGCTCATCGTCGCTCCGCCTTTCACCCATCTGGCATCCGTGGGAGAAGTCCTCAAGGGCAGCCCCGTCGCCCTCTCGGCCCAGGATTGCGCCGACCAGCCGAAAGGCGCCTTCACCGGCGAAGTTTCCGCTGCCATGCTGAAGGGCGTGGGCTGCGCCTACACCATCCTCGGCCATTCCGAGCGTCGCGAATACTACGGTGAGACATCGCCCAAACTCGTCAAGAAGATGGCCATGGCCTTCGAGAACGGACTGAAAGTAATTTACTGCGTAGGCGAGAAACTCGATCAGCGCGAGATGGGCAATCATTTCGACGTGGTGAGCCAGCAAATCTCGGAAGTGCTCTTCGACCTGACCCCCGAGCAGATGAAAAACGTGGTGATTGCCTATGAGCCCGTCTGGGCCATCGGTACCGGCGTTACCGCCACCAGCGCCCAGGCGCAGGAAATCCACGCTTTCATCCGCGAGACGCTCCGTGTCCATTTCGGCGAGAAAGTAGCGGAAGAAACGACCATCCTCTACGGCGGCAGCTGCAAGCCCTCCAATGCGAAGGAACTCTTCGCCTGCCCCGACATCGACGGCGGCCTGATCGGCGGCGCTTCCCTGAAGGCCGACGATTTTATCGCAATTGCACAAGCCTGGTAAGCAAGACTGCTTCCATAAAATAACAATCCCCTCTGCGGAGGGGATTGTTATTTTATGCCTGATTCTTCAGGAGCCGCAGGCAGAGGAGGGTGAGGTCGTCGTTGGGGATGACGCCGGCCCGGTGGTGTTCGACGGCCAGTTGCAGGTCGACGATGATGTCGTGTGCATTCTTTTGGGCCGATTCCGTCATGATCCGGAGAACCGCATCATTGCCCAGAAGATCCTTATGCTCGTTCTCGGCCTCGTTAAGACCGTCGGTGTAGAGCAGAAATACGCTATCCCGGATATCGGACAGGCTTTCGCCGGAGAATTCGCCGCCATCCCAGACGCCGAGCGGCATGTTGGCGTGTTTGAGCGGGAGGAATTCCGCCGGCTCGCCGGGCCGGACGATCACGGGCGGGTTGTGGCCGCAGTTGCAGAAACTCATGGCGCCCGTCTTCAGGTCGGCCCTGGCGATGAACATGGTGACGAACATGCCCTGGTCGTTGTCCCGGGAGAGGACGGAATTGATCTGCGTGGCGATGTTCTCCGGCGTATGGCCCTGTTGGGCGATGATACGGAACAGATTGCGGGTCACGGCCATGAAGAGGCTGGCGGGAACGCCCTTGCCGCTTACGTCGCCGATGCAGAAATAGAGTTTCTCGTCCTGGATGAAGAAGTCGTACAGGTCGCCGCCGACCTCCTTGGCGGGCGTCATCGAGGCGAACAGGTCGATGTCGTCGCGGTTGGGGAAAGGCGGGAAGATACGGGGCACCATGCTCATCTGGATGTCGCTGGCCACCTTGAGCTCGTTCTCGATGGAGGCCTTCTGCGCCGTCGTATCCTTTAACTCGCAGACGTAGTTGACCAGGGACTGCTGCATCTCGGTGAATGACTGGCTGAGCTGCCCGATCTCGTCGATGCGGCCCTCATCGGGCAATTCCTCGTAGAAATTGCCGCCGGCGATGGTCTTGGTCTGTTCCGTGAGCTTGCCCAGCGGCTGGAGCTCGTGGTTGATCACTCGGTTGATGAAGTCGAGCATCAGGATCAGTCCCAGGAAGAAGATGATCAGGACAGCTTTCAAGAGCCTTTTATAGCCGCTCAGGATGTCGCGCTCCGGACAGACGATGGCTACGCTCCAGCTCGTTTCGCCAAGCGGCTTATAGAGGACGTAGCAGTTTTCCCCGTTGATCTTGAGCTGTTTCATGCCTTCCTCGCCGGCCTGCATGGCCTTGCCGAGGGCATAACGGTCTGGATCTTCGTGATCGAGCGTTTCCGTAAAAATGGTCTGGAAGAAAAGCTTCGTGGAGTCGGGGTGGACGAAGAAAGTGCCGCCCCGGCCGGTCATGATGCTGTAGGAGTTGGGGTAGGGCTTGACAGCGGAAATGGTGTTTGAGAGCCATTCCAGCGAGAGGTCCACGGAGATGGTGCCTATGTACGTTCCCTTGTTGTCCTTGATCGGCTTGCAGTAGGAAGCGATGATGTCCGTTGAATAAATGTTATCGGGATTGTTATCGAAGAAAGGCTCGGTCCAGCAGGGACGGTCGAGCAGCTTGGCCAGCTGATACCAGTCGAAAGTGAAGTATTCGTAGTTCGGGCTTCCTTCCTGCGTGCTCAATATCTCGCCGTTTTCCCGGAGGCTGAAGGCGGAGAAATACTTGCCGCGTTCGGGGAAATAATAAGGCTCGAAGGAGATGGAACAGCCGTTGAGATCCGGGTTGTTCTCAAGAATCCGGCGACTGTAAACCATCATCGAGTCGGGTGCGTCCAAGTGGCGGGCGATCAGCCAGTCCGTATTGTTGGTGGCCACAACCACGCGGTCGAGGATGTTGGTGACGCGCTGGACGGTGTTGTCGAGCACCTGCTCGGCGCGGTTGATGGCTTCCGTCCGGACGGATCTCCGGGACTGGGAGAACATGAAGCCCAGCGAAGCGAGGAAAACGAGGCCTGTAAGGATGGCGATCCAGAGGCTGATTTTGGCTGTCAGGGACTGCCGGAAGAAACGTAATAATCTTTTCATGGCAGTCTATCGGGCAATAAGTTCATCATAAGGCACTCCCCGCAGCAGAAGTTGGTTTTCCAGCATCAGCGAGTTGGCCAGTTTGACCATGTCGGGGCGCAGGCGGTATTCGCGTTGACCGGATTCCCGGTCTACCAGCAGGCGAAGGATTTCTTCGAGCATCAACTTCTGCATGACGCGGTTGGTGGCGATATGGTTCCGGGTTACGTAATCCATGACGATTTCCAGTGTCTCGTCGGGATGCTCGACGGCCCATTCCCAGCCGCGGCGGCTTGCTTCGGCAAACTTCCGGGCTTGCTCCTTGTGGCTCTCGTAATATTGTCGGGTCATGTAGACACCGTCTTCCTGCACGTTGTAGCCATGCTCGCAGAAACGATAGGTGTTGCTGTCAGAGACCTTGAAACCTGCTTCCAGCAGTTGGTTGGCTTCATTGTAGCTCATGGCAAGGGTCGCATCGATGGCACCGGACAGAAAGAGATTGAGCCCGGAGTTGAAGGGGATCCATTGGTAGTCCAGTCCTTCCTTGAGGCTCATGCAGATGGCCATCTGATCGAAACCGATGGACCAGGTGCCGACCCGCATGCCTTTTTGCAAAAGCGGATCCTCGTCCTTGCGGGATACGATGACCAGCGAGTTGTTCATCGATGTCTGCAGGATGTTGACCAATGGGACCCCGCTGTCAATGATTTCCAGAGCCTGGCAGAGTTGCAGCGTAGTGGCCTGGCTTTCATTATCGCTGATGCGGCGCAGGGCAGTCTTCGAGAGGGAAGGGTGAACGATTTCGACATCGAGTCCGGCTTCCCGGTAGAAGCCCTGTTCATAGGCTACATAGTAACCCGCGAATTGCGCCTGGGCTGTCCACTGGGGTGTAAAAATGAATTTCTGGGCCTGTGCCGTCCATGCGCCTGCCAGCAATAGAAGGCAAGTGAGGGCCCGGATGAATCCGTTTTTCATAGGTGTGGAATGTAAGGGTTTTACAAACGCTTGTCTGTGTTTGACACAACGTTTGAGTTGTAAAAATAGTTTAAATTTGCTGATCTTCAAAAAATAATGCTATATTAGTGGATCATATGGTATTCGTATTATTATGGATTATATAGCAGTACATATCAGGCTGACGCCTTTCCGGGAGGAATGGGCCGAAATCGTCGAAGCGGAAATCGCGGACCTGGGATTCGACAGTTTTACTGTCGAAGAGCCTTTCCTGAATGCCTACATCCCGAAGGAACAGTTTTCCGAGCCCATGCTCAAGACGCTGCTCAGTGCCTTCGATTCGGCAGAATTCCAGGTGTCCCATACCGTGGAGCTGGTAAAGGAGCAGAACTGGAACGCCGTGTGGGAAAGCAGCTTCGAGCCGGTCGTGGTAGGAGATGAAGTCACGGTCAAGGCCGTCTATCACAAAGACCTGCCGAAGACCCGCTACAATATCGTCATCGATCCGCAGATGAGTTTCGGCAGCGGGCATCACCAGACCACTTCGATGATCATCGAGCAGTTGCTCGAAGACCGGAAAGCCTTGAAAGGGAAGGCGGTGCTGGACATGGGCACCGGCACCGGCATCCTGGCCATCCTGGCCGCCAAGCTGGGCGCCGCCGCTCCCGTCCATGCCGTCGACATCGATCCGCGCTGTGTGCTGTCCGCCAAGGCCAACGCCCGGCGCAACAGGGTCCCGCACAAGATCATCACCGTACTGGGCGATGCTTCCGTGCTCATCCGCGGCCAGTACGACTGGATCCTGGCCAACATCAACCGCAACATCCTGCTGTCCGACATGGAAACGTATGTCCGGGCGCTCAAGCCGCAGGGCGGCCGCATCCTGCTCAGCGGCTTCTATACCGCCGACATCCCGCTGCTCCTGGAAAAAGCCGCATCCCTGGGCCTGCATGAAGTCTCCCGCCGCTCCCGCGACGACTGGGCCCTGCTGGTTTTGGAAAAATAATGTATCTTTGCAGCGGATTAACAGCGGGTGTGTTGTAATTGGTAGCCAAGCCAGACTTAGGATCTGGTGCCGAAAGGCGTATGGGTTCGAGTCCCATCACCCGTACAACGCCATTCAACTCATTATGGCTCTTATTTGAGGTCGAAACGGGCGAAATGGATGAAAGGGCCAGCGATGAACAAATCATGGAAACAAAGCCTCACTGGAGTCCGGACGCGGACTATGCATCGTGCCCTTTCCTTATCAGGAGAATGGACACGGTCGGGTATTACAAGCCGGCCGAGACGCCGGCGGCACAACTGCCGCTGATAGGCTTCATTTATGTCATCTCCGGTGAAGTGCTTGTGGATGTGGAAGGTACTCCGTTCTTGTGCCAGCCGGGGCAGCTTCTTCTGATTCCGCAGCAGCACCCTTTTGCCATTCGGTATTATCGGAGTGCCATCGGGTATACCGGCGGTTTTGCACCGTCCATCCTGCCGGATTCCAAGCCGCTCCGCTTTCTGTCCGCACCACTCCACCAAGGCTTCTGGTTCGACGAAGGGGCCTTTATGTCTGAGCTGTTCAATATGCTCTCCATCGCCTATGAAAGAGGAGACAACAGTTTTGTAGGGAAAGGGCTGGACCTGCTCCTTTCGCGGATCAAGCCCAACCTTCCTGCAACCATCCCTCCGGCCGTCAGTTCTTTCCTGGAGGCCGTATTCGACCCGGGCAGCATGCCCGGGACCATCGCTTCCTATGCCGCCCGGGCCGGCATCAGCGAGAACTATCTGAGCCGGCTGGTGAAACAATCCACGGGCCGCAGCGTCGGCGCCTGGATTGACATTGTCCGCATCCAGCGCGCCAAGCGCCTGCTTTCATCCACAAACCTTTCCATCATCGACATCGCGGCTTCCGTCGGAGTGGAAGATCAGTCCTATTTTTCGCGCTTATTCAAGAAAGAGACGGGTGTGACACCATCCTCCTTCCGAAAAAAGATGCAAGGATAATCCTAATTCCATCCAATATCAGCCTAAAATATCCCGCTGCTTATAGCGAACTTTGCGTCGCAAAAAAGCTGTGGCTATGAACTTCAACGGAATCATTGTAGGGGCTGCCGTGTTCCTGAGCATCGGCATCTGCCACCCGGCCGTCATCAAGCTGGAATATCATTGGGGAAAACAGTGCTGGTGGATCTGGCTGGTCGCGGGCCTGGGGTTCTCGGCCCTGTCGCTGTTCGTGAAAAATAATATCCTGTCCACCATCATCGGCGGATTCGCCTTCTCCTGCCTCTGGGGCATCGGCGAAATGTTCCTGCAGGAAAAGCGTGTGTTGCGCGGCTGGTTCCCCGAGCACCCTGCCCGCCACGAATACTATGAGGCACGCCGAAAAGAAATGCAAGGGAAGTTATGAGAAGTATCGTCTTGACAATCATCTGCCTTGTGCTGGCAATGATTGCGTCGGCTCAGGAGAAGAAAATCCTGAACGGTTTTGACGGAGGTATGATGGTCCACACCGGCCTTGGAAGCCCTGCTCAGCCCGATCGCATGCTGTCGCAAAAACCGGACGATTAAATGCCGAACTCGCGGGCGTGTTTCTCGTAGAGCTGCCGGATGGCCTTGGCCAGACGTTTCACGCCTTCGACAATCTGCTCGTCGGAGGCGAACGAGAAGTTCAGACGGGCCGTGTTCTTGCCGGAACCATCGCAATGGAAAGCTTCGCCGATGACGAAGGCCACGTTTTCCTTGATGGCTATGTTGAAGAGCTCGCGCGTATCATATTGCTTCGGCAACTTGAGGAAGAGGAACAGGCCGCCGTCGGGGTTCGTCCATTTCACGCCTTCCGGCATGTACTGTTCGAACGACTTGACCATCAGCTCTTTCTTGCGTTTGTAAAGGGCGCATGTCTTCTTCAGGTTCACGTCGTAGGCACCGGAGGCCAGGTACTTGGCGGCGACCAGCTGCGAGAAGGCCGGCGTGCAGAGGTCGGCCGACTGCTTGGCCACGATGAGCCGGTCGATGACGTTGTCGGGGGCGACGACCCAGCCCAGACGGAAGCCCGGGACAAAAGTCTTCGAGAAGGTGCCCAGCATGACGACACGCTCCGGGTCCATCGAATACATCGAAGGCACTCGTTCGCCGGAGAAACGGATGTTCTTGTAAGGCGTATCTTCTACGATGAGCAGATCGTATTTCTGGGCCACTTCCACTGCGTATTGGCGCTCTTCGATTGACATGGTCTCGCCCGACGGGTTCTGGAAGTCCGGGATCGAATAGAGGAATTTCGGCTTCTTGCCCGTAGCGCAGAGCACATTGCAGGCCTCGTCGAGGCCCAGGTTGTGCCGCAGGCCGTAAGGCTGGCCCTGATAGGACCAGAATGCCTGCAGGGCACCCAGATATGACGGCAGGCCGCAGACGATCACGTCGCCGGGATTGATGAAGACGCGGGAAATCAGGTCGAGGGCCTGCTGGGAAGCCGTCGTAATGAGGATATTCTTGACCGGGATGTCAAGCCCTTCCTCCCGCTTGTAGAGTTTTGAAATCTCTTGCCGAAGCGACAGGACACCGTCGGTGGAGCCATACTGCAGCGCAGCGTTTCCTTCCTTGTCAAGCACTTCCTGCATGATGGCTTTCAGTTCTTCAAGCGGAAACGTCTCCGGGTTGGGGAAACCGCCGGCGAAAGAGATGATCTCAGGACGGGTCGCCACGCTCAGCAGATCGCGGATCTGGGAACGGCGCATGCTCAGGGCATTGTTGGAAAGAAGCGGTGTAATATCCATGATTTTAAAAGATTTATTTCATTTCTTTTGCAAATATAACAAATCAAAAGCAAATACCCTAATATTTCATCATTATTTTAACTGAAATTTTTTATTCCGCCGCTTTATAAAAATTCGTTATATTTGCAGGATATGAAAAACCTTTACTTGATCGACGGCCATTCCCTGATTTTCAGGATGTACTACGCATTCCTGCGCAGGCCCATGATCAATTCAAAGGGAGAGGACACCTCCATCCTCTTCGGCTTTACCAAATATCTGCTCGAACTCATCGCCCGGGAGCAGCCCACACACCTGGCCGTCATGTTCGATCCCCCGGCCAAGACCTTCCGTCACGAACTCTATCCGGAATACAAGGCCACCCGCACCGCAACGCCCGAACTGGTCAAGGCGGCCCTGGAGCCCCTGACCGAAATCGTGCGCGCCCTCGACATCCCCGTGCTCATGAAGCCCGGCTTCGAGGCCGACGACGTGATCGGCACCCTCGCCCGGCGCTACGCCGCGCCGGACTGCGATGTCTTCATGGTAACGCCCGACAAGGACCTCGGCCAAATCGTGGACGACCACATCTACCAGTACAAGCCCGGAAAAGGCGGCGGCGAGAACGAGATCGTCTCGAAGGAAGCCATCTGCACCCACTACGGCATCGACGACCCGATGCAGATTGTGGACATCCTGGCCATCTGGGGCGACGCCGCCGACAACGTGAAAGGCGTGGACGGCATCGGAGAAGTGGGCGCCCGCAAACTGGTTTCCAAATACGGCAGCCTGGAGGGCATCGTGGACCATCTCGACGAGCTGTCGCCCAAACAGCAGGAAGCCTTCCGCGCCGCGCTCCCCCACCTGGGCCTGAGCAAGCTCCTGGTCACCATCAAGACCGACGTGGACATCGACACGGACGAAAACAGCCTGCAGCTCGGACAGCCCGACGCCCAGCAGGTCGCCGCCCTGTTTGACCACTATGAATTCAATTCCCTCCGCGGTCTCGTGCCGAAACTGGCACCGATTCCCGAAAAGAAACGGGAAACCCTGCACTGCCAGCCGGTATCCGCAGAAGCCATCCTGCAGGAGGCCCGCCGCAGCGGCCGCGTGGCCGTGCGCATGGGAGACCCGGTCATTCTGGCCTGCGGGGAGAACTATTGCAGCCTTCCGCTCGCCAAGGCCGCTCCCCTGCTGGCCGACACGGCCATCGAAAAGAGCGGTTTCGGACTCAAGCATACAGCACTCAAAGGCCCGCTCCATGACGTGGAAATCATGCACTACCTGCTCAATCCCGAGCGGAGCCACAAGCTCGATACCCTTGCCGCAACCTATCTCCATGCAGACCTGGCCGAAGCGGCGCAGGACGGACAGATGATGCTCTTCGACTTCGAAGACAAGTCCGCCGCCCGCGAATGCGTGGCGGCCGGACTGCTGGAGCCCCTGCTGCGCAAAGAGCTGCAGGAACAGAATCTCTGGAATCTCTACACCCGCATCGAGATGCCGCTGATCGGCATCCTGGCCCAGATGGAGGCAGACGGCGTGAAGATCGACCCGCAGCTGCTGGGCGCGTACAGCCGCGTGCTATCGAAAGAACTGGTGCAGATCGAGCAGGAAGCCCGTGACCTGGCGGGCGAACCCACGCTCAACCTGTCGTCACCCCGCCAGATCGGCGTGGTGATCTACGAGAAACTCGGCCTGAACCCTCGCGCCAAGAAGAACCAGCGCGACAACTATCCGACCGACGAGGAGACCCTCACCGAGATGGCCGACCGCCATCCCATCATCGGCAAGATCCTGGAATTCAGGGCCGTCAAGAAGCTTCTCTCGACCTATATCGACCCGTTGCCGTCCCTGGTCGATCCCCGCGACGGAAAAGTTCACACTACTTATACCCAGGCCCTTACGGCCACGGGACGCCTCAGCAGCGTCAAGCCGAACCTGCAGAACATCCCCATCCGCACCGAACGCGGCATGAAGATCCGCGAGGCCTTCGTGCCCAGCGATCCGGACGGCTGGATCGTCTCGGCCGACTACTCGCAGATCGAACTGCGACTGATGGCACACCTGAGCGGCGACGAACACCTGGTAGCCGGTTTCTCCCACGGCGCCGACGTACACCGGGCCACGGCCGCCCGCATCTTCCATGTCTCTCCAGAAGCCGTGACAGCCGAGCAGCGCCGGCACGCCAAGGTGGCCAATTTCGGCATCATCTACGGCATCTCCGCCTTCGGGCTGTCGCAGCGCATGGGTATCTCCCGCACCGAGGCCCGCGACTTCATCGCAGAATATTTCAAGAGCTATCCCGGCGTGAAGGCGTACATGGACCGCGTCATCGCAGAAGCCCGTGAGAAAGGCTATGTAGAGACCATTTTCGGGCGCAAGCGTTTCCTGCCCGATATTAACAGCAAAAACGCCATCGCCCGCGGCCTGGCCGAGCGCAACGCCATCAACGCCCCCATCCAGGGCAGCGCCGCCGACATCATCAAGCTGGCCATGATTGCTGTCAGCCGCCGGCTTGAAGCCGAAGGGCTGCGCAGCCGGATGGTGCTCCAGGTCCACGACGAACTGGTGTTCGACGTGGTCGCCGAGGAGCGCGACCGTATCGTAGAAATCGTCAAACAGGAGATGGAAGGTGTCTGCACCCTGAAAGTCCCCTTGATCACCGAATGCAACTATGGCAAAAACTGGAGAGAAGCCCACTAAGGTCCGGATGGAGGACCACGCCCTCGTGGAACTGGCGATCAAACGCGACCAGGGAGCCTTCTCCAAGCTGCTGGAGAAGTACCGCAGCTCGCTGATGACCCATATCCTGAAATATGTGTCGGTCACGGAAGATGCCGAGGATATCTGCCAGCGCAGCTTCGAGAAGGCGTTCATGAACATCGAACGCTACAATCCCCAGTACGCCTTCTCCACCTGGCTCTACAACATCGCCCAGAACGAAGCCATCGACCATCTGCGCCGCAGCCGCGCTACCATCAATTCCGTTCCTATCTCGTCGGAACGCGAAGCGCTCGAAGTCCTCTCCGGCAGCACGCCCGAAGAAGACTTCATCGTGGTCCAGGCCGTCCGCGACCTGATCAACGGCATCCAGAACCTGCCAGAAAGTTACCGCCAGGTCGCCGAGCTGCGTTTCATCAAGGACTACGCCTACGAAGACATCGCCCGGGAACTCAACCTCCCCCTGGGTACCGTCAAGACCCGTATCAACCGGGCCCGCAAACTGCTGGGAAAAATCGTGGAGAACCCTTCCGATGGAAGCGCTGACTAAATATTTCCCCCATCTGAGCGAGCGCCAGCAGGCGCAGTTCCTCACGATGGAAGAGCTCTACCGCGAGTGGAACGCGCGCATCAACGTGATCTCCCGCAAGGACATGGACAACCTGCTGACGCACCATATTTTGCATTCTCTTGCCATCGCGAAGGTGGTTTCGTTCCCGGCCGGCAGCACGGTGCTCGACGTGGGCACGGGCGGCGGCTTTCCCGGCATTCCCCTGGCCGTCCTTTTCCCGGAGGCCCGCTTCACGCTCTGCGACTCCATCGGGAAGAAAGTGAAAGTGGCCCAGGCGGTTACAGACGGGCTGGAGCTCTCGAACGTACGCTGTGTGCAGGCTCGCGCCGAAAGCCTGCCAGGTTGCTTCGACTACGTGGTATCCCGCGCCGTGACCGATCTGTCCACCTTCTACCCCTGGGTGAAAGGCAAGTATTCGAAGGCCATCTGCTACCTCAAGGGCGGCGACCTGGACGCAGAGATCGCGGACTGCATCCGGCGCTGCCGCCTCGACCCCGGAAAGTTCTATGTGGCACCGATTTCCAACTGGTTTGACGATCCCTGGTTCGAAGAGAAGAAGATTGTGATAATCTCCCAATAAAAATTTGTAAATTAAAGGAAAAGCCTTATCTTTGCGCTCCCAAATCAGAATACAAGAAATCTGCAGATATGAAACGTACATTTCAACCTTCCCAGCGCAAGCGCCGCAACAAACACGGTTTCCGTGAAAGAATGTCCACGCCCAACGGACGTCGCGTCCTTGCTGCACGCCGTCGTCACGGCCGCAAAAAACTGACCGTTTCTTCCGAGGACCTTTGGTAAGAACGAGTCGGAAAGAACTGTTGGAGCTTTATGAGGCGCCCCTGCCCGAATTGCAGGCGGCGTCTTCTTTTGTACGCAAAAACCTGAACGGGGACCGTATCTGGTACAACCGCAACTTCCACCTCGAGCCCTCGAACATCTGCGCCCACCGCTGCAAGTTCTGCTCCTACCGGCGCGACAACGCATCGCAGCCCGGTGCCTGGAGCATGTCGCTCGACGAGGTCATCCCCTACTGCGAAAGCAAATTCGAGCCGGGCATGACCGAGATCCACATCGTGGGCAGCGTCCAGCCCGACAAGCCCTTTGACTATTACCGGCAGATAGTGGAAAGGGTGCACGGCTTCGCCCGCGAACACGGCACACCGCAACGCCCCGTCACCGTCAAGGCCTATACCGCCGTCGAGATCGACGACATGTGCCGCTACAACCGTCTGACGGCCGAAGCCTGCCTGCAGCGTCTGCAGGAAGCCGGCCTGGAAACCATGCCGGGCGGCGGCGCCGAGATCTTCGCGCCGGCCGTCCGCCGGCAGCTCTGCCCCGACAAGTGTGACGCGGAGCGCTGGCTCGACATTCACCGCACGGCCCACCGCATGGGCATCCCCACCAACTGCACGATGCTCTTCGGCCACATCGAAAGCCGCGAAAACCGCGTCGACCACCTGCTCGCCCTGCGGGCGCTACAGGAAGAAACCGGCGGCTTCAACGCCTTCATCCCCCTGAAGTTCCGTTCCCGCGACAACCAGCTCTCCAGCCTGGGCGAGGTATCGGACGAAGAAGTGCTGCGCACCTTCGCCATCGCGCGGCTGGCCCTCGACAACATCCCGCACATCAAGGCCTACTGGCCCATGCTTGGCAAAGACCTGGCTTTCGAAGCCATGGCCTGGGGCGCCGACGACCTGGACGGCACCATCAACGACTCCACCCGCATCTACTCCCTCGCAGGCGCCGAGGACCAGCGCCCCACCCTCACCGTCGCCGAACTCCAGGCCCGCGCCACCGCCGCCGGCTGGAAAGCGGTGGAAAGAGACAGTTTCTATCGGGTTCTTTCCTGATTACGCGTGGTACACGCACTCAGTATCGTATTGAGATTCCCGCGTGGAAGACATTCTGGTTGCCGGGAGCGATGCTGCGGTAGTGCCAACCGACAGTCAGGCCAAAGACCCTGTACCAGATGCCTGCACTGATGCCCATGCGCCATCCCGCGTTCGCATACATGTTGTCGGTATGACGCGTACCACCGACGGGCGTATAGTCTGTGCCGTCTTCCAGATAGAGCGGTGACCCTGCCAGATACCGGTTGTGCCGGATACCTATTCCGACACCTGGCGAAACAAAGACGCCGGCCTTCCAGTCGCCGAATTCATGCATATAGCCGATGTTCAGCGAAGTGACCGACTCGGCAGCATGGGAACGAGCCCAGATCCAGGAAGCAGGTTTTCCGATAAAACTACCATCTTGGCCGTAAACCGTTCCTTTCGCAAGCCGCTGGACGTCAAAAGAACGAGATAGGCCCCATGAGAAGACATGGCCGTTGCGCCAGGGGCGGAGACGAAAATCCACCAGATCCAATTCTCCGTACAAGCCGGAAGACCGGATCGGCGATTCCACGTTCCGGTAACTGTAACCTGCCTGGATACCGCCGAATGCTACGACGGACCACTTGGGCTTGACATTCTTTTTGGTGACACCGAAGAGCGGTGCTTCGAAATTGAGTTTATCGTTTTGTGCACTGGCAGACAGCGCGATCAAGGCTGCCATCAGCGAAAGAAATACATTTTTCATCTTCTTATCTTTTATTTTTATTGTTTTTCAAACATCGAATGCAGATCCTCCAGAGTGGCCGATCCCTCCAGGTAGAGGATGGTGATCTTCCAGACAAACCCTTCGGGCCGGGCCTGGTAGCAGAGGTAGCGGTTGATCTTCCGGTCCGGTTTGAGTACGATCAGCGCATAGGTCAGCAACGCGCCTTCCTTCTCTGTCTCGCACGAAACGGCGGTTTCGGCATCGGCGGTCACCAATGCCGCCACCTTCAGGGCCGTGGCCGTATCTGCCCGGAAGGAAATCCCTCGGTAATAATCCAGTTTGTAAGTGGCCATACCGCCGCCACGAACCTCTGTCGTGACCATCCGCTCGGTAGGGACCACTTTCCCTCGGAAAACGGGGTAAGTGTTCAGGCCCCGCTGGGCGAAGGCCGTACCACCAAGCAGGAGCAGCATCGCAAAGCAAAGTACTGTTTTTTTCATCGCTGGAACATTTCAAATAATTGAACCTCTGCAGGTGTGTCACCCGCGAAGAAATCGGACAGCGAAGACGCCACGGACGCCATGATCGCCTCGCTGTCGTTGGATTGCACGCCATACGCATAGCTGACGCAGCGTTCATCGGTGCGCTGTGCCGAGCGGAAAAGGAGGCTCAGGCTGACGGCCAGTACTGCCACGATGCTCGCGGCCGCGGCCGTCCAGGAGTAGATACGCATGGTCCGCTGCTTGCGGGCCTTCCGCTCCCGGCCGACGGACAGGTAACCGAGCACGCCCCGGAGTTCCGTGAAAGCTGGATCATCCACCCGTGCCGCATACAGAGCCAGATCCCGCTCCTCTTCCGGCGTGGTCTCCGCCTCCCAGTAGCGTTGCAGTAGGATTGTATATTTTTCTTTATCGGTCATCTTTCAAAGCGTTTTTCAGGGTTTCTCTCAGTGTTTTCCGGGCGCGGGAGAGTTGCATTCGCACAGCCGCTGGCTCCATCTTCAATTCTTTCGCAATATCGTCCAGGGTTCGCCCGCCATATTCTTTTTCCTCCAGTATATATCGTTGTGTTTCTGTTAATTCTGTCTGGATTTTCCGGTTCATTTCGGCGTAGGCCTTTTCTCTGTCTGTGGGATCGGGGCTGTCATCCACGAAATCCTTCTCCAGAGGAACCGTTCGCGCTCGTCGCCGCTCGTTGAGACTTGCATTCCGGACTGTCCGGGCCAGCAGCGCTTCAGCCTCCTTCTCCGATCCGATCGGATACTGCCGTCGCCAGAGCCGCACGAAGCTGTCCTGCAGGACATCTTCCGCCCCGCCGGGATCCGGCAGCATCCCGCCGGAGATCCCTTTCAGCTTCTGCCGAAGCCGCACGAATGCATCAGTCAGATAATCTTTCGCCATTCTACTTATATAACACGCGAAGGTTGGAAATGTAACAAGAAATCACCCATATGTAGATGCAAAACAAGGGATCATCGTTGCGTCGTAGCTGATCAACCCGAAATTCGTTGTCCGGGATCATTGTCGCTACATGTCATATGACGGTGTTCTGTCTGCTCAACGGGGTCATGATGGCGGGGTTGTCCAGAGAGGCCGCTGCTACAAGTTATTGCAGCAGGTAATGGTATGGACAACTATTATCGGGTTGCCGTCGTCCACGCCGGAATCTCTATCCGATATTAATCTCCGGCTCTTGCTTCGCAAGAATATGAACCATTTCGCGGGGCGTTACCACGAATGGTTTCTTGGGAAAATGCTTCGTGTTGCCAGTCACCAGATAGGCATCGTCCTTGCTCATCTTGACTTCGTAAAAGACGAGATCTTTGGGATCGGGGAAAGATTCGTCGACGTCAGGCGTCCTTTCGAGGTTCAGGCCATAGTCAGTAATGGCCGATAACGCTGTATCGATATCTTGTGGATTCAAATGAAATTTCTCCCGGGAGAGTACTACCTGATACTCTTCGATGATTTCGTCGTTAAAGACTGGGGTGATGTCTCCAGAAAAGACATTTGCCAGCACTGTCAACGGAGCGGTACCCGGATGCTTGGAAATCAAAGCAGATACGATGACATTCGTATCAATGACTGCGTAAATCTTAGTGCCCTTTTTCATCTCTCACCGCATTGATCTCCTCGTTAATCTCCTCCAAACTCATATCTGCGGCTTCAGATGCAAGCGCATTTTCCCGCATCCGCAAGAAGGCTGCCCAGCCCTGACGACGGATGTCAGCTTCAGAATCGGCCTTGATCTCAAAGGGAATCCTGCGTTCCCTGACCACGGCCTTCATGAACAGATTCAGGGCTGCGCTGTTGCTCAGCCCGAATTCATCGCATAGGATATCAAAACTCTTCTTGAGTTGTTCGTCCACTCGTATAGTCATAGAAGTCATATGGCGATCATAATTTCATAAAATGTATTGCAAATATAATGCAAAAATAAATACAATTGAAAATAATTTTTCAAACTTGTTTATCAAAATTATTTCGTAACTTTGTCGGGTTATGGAAGTAGACCAGAACAATAAACCGACCGGACGCTGGATCCTTACGAATCTGGCGATGGCAGTGGCGCTATTCGCCGTGCTGCTGGTCATTACGCAAGTGAGCCTCAAGGTCATCACGCGGCACAATCAGGTCATCATCGTGCCCGATTTCACCGACCTTTCGGTGGCCGACGCCAAGATCGTGGCCAAACGCTACCACATCCGCACCGAAGTCACCGACTCCGTGTACGTGAAGCGGATGGAGAAGGGACACGTATTTTCGCAGAACCCCGCTCCGGGCAGCAAGGTGAAGAAAGACCGCAACATCAAGCTTACCATCAACGCGCACAGCACCAAGATGGTGAAGATGCCCAACCTGGTGGGCTATTCGCTGCGCCAGGCCAAGGCAGAGATCCTGGGCAGCGGCTTGACCATGGGCCGGCTGATGTATCGCGAAGACCTGGCCACCAACAACGTGCTCGACCAGTTCATCGCCGGCAAATATGTCGCCCCCGGCACCGAAGTGGAGGCTGAATCCCCCGTCGACCTGCTTCTCGGCCTCTCTCCCGACGAAAGCGATACCTATATCCCCTACCTCGTCGGTTTCACCCTCCCTGTGGCCAAGGACAACCTCTTCGAGAATTCCCTCAACCTGGGCAACGTGAGCTACGACGAGACCGTCCAGACCTATCAGGACACCCTCAGCGCCGTAGTCTACCAACAGAATCCTACCTACAGCGCCGGTGCTCCCGTGCGCATGGGCACCACCATCAACCTCAAGCTGACCACCAGCCAGGCCAAGATCGCCGCCCGATGAGCGAAGACCTGCAGCCTGACCTCTCACCCGACATCCTGCCCGAAGACGAACAGCAGGAAATGTTCGAGCATTTCCGCATGGAGGTCGACAGCGGCCAAGCACCACTGCGCGTGGACAAGTATCTGTCTGAGCATATGCGCGACACCTCTCGGCACCGCGTGCAGCTTGCCATCGACGCTGAATACGTCCGCGTCAACGACCGTGTGGTCAAGGCCAACTACAAGGTCCGGCCGCTCGACGTCATCACCCTGATGATGCCCTACCGGCGCCGCGGCATCGAGATCAAGCCTGAGCCCATCCCGCTCGACATCGTCTACGAAGACGACGACCTGATGGTCATCAACAAGCCCGCCGGCCTCGTGGTCCATCCGGGGCACGGCAATTATTCCGGAACGCTGGTCAACGCCCTGGCGTACTATCTGGGCGTCCATCCCGACCCCGAGGGGGACGAGCGCATGGGCATGCTCGTGCACCGCATCGACAAGGACACCTCGGGACTGCTGGTCGTAGCCAAGGACGACGCGGCCCAGATTGAACTCGCCCGCCAGTTCTTCCACCACACGATCGAGCGCCGCTACTGGGCTCTTGTCTGGGGCAACATCGCCGACGACGAGGGTACCATCGACGCCCCCATCGGGCGCGACCCCAACGACCGGCTGCGCTTCCGCGTCTGCGCCGATGAGAGCCAGGGCAAACACGCCGTCACGCATTTCCGCGTACTGGAACGCTTCGGTTACGTGACGTTGGTGGAATGTGTGCTGGAGACGGGCCGCACCCACCAGATCCGCGTCCACATGAACCACATCGGGCATCCCCTCTTCAACGACGCCCGCTACGGCGGAGACCGCATCCTCAAGGGGACCCTCTATACCAAATACAAACAGTTTATCGACAACTGCTTCGCACTCTGCCCGCGCCAGGCCCTGCACGCCAAGACGCTGGGCTTCGTACACCCGCGCACAAAAAAAGAGATCTCGTTTGACAGCGAGATCCCTTCTGACATGTCCGCCCTTCTGGAGAAGTGGCGGCGATATGCGGGTTCCAATGTTCTCGAAGAAGAAGATTGAGATTCCGGGTCAAGCCCGGAATGACGATTAGAATCGACGGCCGGGACCGCCACCCCATCCGCCGGGACGTCCGCCGGGACCCGGGCCGCCAGGACCGCGCATGCCACCGCGGTTGCCGCCGAAGGTACCAAATCGGTAGGTCAGGCTCAGCATGATGTAACGGCCAAGGGTATTATTACGGGTATCCTGTACGTAGTTGTTCTGGTTGCTACGATAGGTATTCTTGGACTGGTTCAAGATATCGTAGGCTTTGAGTGACAGCGTAAACTGATTCTTGAACAACTGTTTGCTGATTTCAGCATTCCAGACGAAAGTCGGATCGTTGAACTCGGAATTATAGCCGTCGTAACGGGTGTAGCGTGCATCGGTCGAGATGTTCAGCACGTTGGGGATCTTGGCAATGAACCGGGCTTCCGCATTGCTTGTCCATGTGGCCGGATGATTGTTCTCAGACACCGAATACCAGGACTGGGAGAAACGGGTGCCGCCACCGATGGAAGTCTCGATGATGTCGTCACGATACGAGAAGCGGAGGTTCTCGGAAAAGCCGGCGGTCCGGGTCGTGTTCTGCGTATAGTTGGCCAGATTCAGATAGGAATGCTCGTCATATGCATCGATGTCGTCGTTGCCCACAAGAGAAACGCTGGTATTGTAGTTGGCATTGGTGAACGACATGATGGAGAAGCGGCTCTTGGCAATCGGCGTGTTGAACATGATGAAGGCACGGGTCGACCAGGATCCCTTATCGTTGTTCATCGGCACGGTGTAGTTGACACCTCTGTCGTCAATCCAGCTCGCATTCACGATGTTGTTGGTATTGTACGTAAAGTTCAAATTGGCGTTGAACGACGCGTAAGTCTTCATGTTCGTGCGGTTGAACATTACCATCATATTGTGCGAGATCGAGGG
>JAEETO010000144.1 GCA_016290385.1 Bacteroidales bacterium
AGGGAATTCAATCGTGTTTTTGCATCGTTCATGCCTACTTTTACACTAAGTTTTGTGAATTCTTTCACCCATACAGGAAAAATCAGAAACCTATGCGCTTGCGTTCCGCCTTGGCGTAGGTTTCCTCCTCACAGAATGTCGAGAGGGTGTCGACGGTGGGCTGCTGGCCCGTAAGGACATACTCCACGGAGCTCTTGCGTGCCACGTTCTCAATGTTGCCGCCCGAAAACTCATAGCGTCTGGCGAGCGTCGTGGCGTCGGCTTCCGAAAGGCTCCCTATCATCGACTTCCAAATCTTCGCGCGCGAGGCAGCGTCCGGCTTGTGGAACTCCACCTTGTAGAGGAAGCGGCGCTCAAAGGCGGGGTCGAGGTTGCCCACGAGGTTCGTCGTGGCGATGAGGATGCCGTCGAGGTTCTCCATCTCCTGCAGGATGATGTTCTGCATCGTGTTGTTCATCTGGTCCACGCTGTGCTCCACGTTCTCGATCCGCTTCATGAAGATAGCGTCCGCCTCGTTGAACAGAAGGATGGGGACGCGTCCGTTCTTGCGGCACATGCGGCGGTAGATGTTGAAGACGCTCTTGATGCACTTCTCACTGTCCCCCACCCACTTGCTGCGGAGCTTCGACATGTCGATGACGAAGATGTCGCGGCCGCTGCGGCGCGCCAGCTCGAAGGCGCTGGCCGTCTTGCCGGTGCCGGGGGCGCCGTAGAATAGGACGTTGAAGCCTTTGCGCATCCCCGTCTCGGCCAGACGCGTACGAATGCCCTGATAGTTCTCCTCTTCGAGCAGCCCGGCCAGGCGGCCGATCTGCACGGCCTCGGCTTCGTTGTAGAACAGTTCCTTCGCCACTATGGAATCGGCGCTCACGAGGTCGCTGTTCGTCTCCTTGGGCGGCTCCTTCCGCTCCACGCCCTCCAGGAACTCGTTGCGCACGACATCCGAGAGGGACAGGGCCTCGGTGTTCGCCATGCCGTCCTCGTTGGCGAATTCCACGAGTCCGGATGTCTGCATGTCCGTCGAACCGGCACTCAGGCAATTGCGCGCCGTCATCGGGTCGAGTATCATCCCGTCGACGAAATGCAGCAGCGTGTCGACCTCCACGGACGACTCCCCGTGCATCACGAAGCGGTGGCACAAATAGAAGAACATTCTGCGCTCCGTGTCGTCACAACGGTCGTAGAGCGACGAATCCAGCGCTTTCCGGCAGAATGTCAGGTGGTCGTTGTTGTGGACCAGGCTGTCCAGCTCTTCGATGAGGCGGTCTTCGTCGATGTCGTCCTTGCGGTAGCGGATGAAGCAACCCCGGATACGCATGAAGAGCTCTTCGGCCGTCAGGCCCGACATCTTCGGAGGTACGAAATCCGCATCCTTCTCGATGGCCTTGAACGCCTCGTTCGTGATGCGGAAGACCTCGCGGTGGCAGTTGTTTACCTGGATGATGCCCTTCTTCTCCAGTTCCCGCAGGTCTGCGCCGCAGCTGATGAACTCGATGTTCGAGCACCCGAGGTAATGGGCCAGGTCCTCCCTGTCCACGCCGTTTCCCGTGTTCGTCTTCTCAAGAATGGCCGCCAGCAGCACCGCTGAGCGGCTGCCGATATCGTATTTCTTCGAGATGAAGGAAATGTCCTTCTTCAGGCGTTCGACTACTTCGTCAGAATAGCCCGACATGTTCACTTCCTTGTAGATACGGTTCAGGCTGGTTACCTGTTTCAGCGACGATTTCATCATCGCGCTGCAGCGCTTGTCGCTGTCGAAGGGGATGCTCTTGGGTCTTCTGTTCATGTATGCTTCTATGTCTTTTACATTTTATATATACCGGCGTCTTTGTTGATTCTTTCACCAGGCGACCCTGAACGGAAATGCCGGGCGGGCGTCGTTGAGCATGAGGATCTTTTGCATGGCCTCTTCGGGGTCCATCTTCGGATCCGTCAGTTCATAGACCATGTACCCCATGTTCGGCACCAGTCTTATGGCCAGGCCACGGCGGCGATTCCCCAAAAGCAGTTTCACGCTGCGGCCATGATCCCCAATGTCGCTCGTTACCCTGCCACCCAGCATCCGTTCTAACTGCGGCTCTGACATGAATGCCTTTCGGCAGATGCCGCTCCCGGGCTCCGGACGGAGGCGCAGGACGCCGTGGATCTCATTGTGGTGTCCTACCCACATCCACTCGGGCATACACTGCGGCCATCTTTTCAGCGTCTGCCAGAACGACCCTCTTGGGCTTGTGAAGTTCGTCCAGTTTCCCGCGAACCCCCAACACTGGATGAAGCACACCATTGCCGGAGCAATGCCGAGGCGGCAGTACAGCTGCTGGAATATCGACAGGCCCTCACCTCCTATATAGAGCAGCGACATCCGCCTGGGGCCATGAGAATCGTCCTTCCACGGTTTTCGCTCAAACACCACCCAATGGGCGAAAGGATGCCTGTCTCCGGAACCGAGGAACGTGTCCCAGTAGCGATCCTTTTCGGCAGGGTCAAGGAAAATGGTCCACTCCGGATCAAGGTACTCTCCGGGCCTGAGGCTGCGGTGGGCCAGGACATTGTATCCGCAGACATGCTGAAGGTCGGATACCAGCTCAGACTCTGAGATAAGATAGTCAC
>JAEETO010000064.1 GCA_016290385.1 Bacteroidales bacterium
GTGTCGATCCAGTTCTTGTCGAGGGCCATGGCGTGCAGCAGTGCGTAGTGAGCGCGGAGTTTCGGCGTGGTGAGCGTGGTGGTGTCGATAGCGTGGATGATGGCCAGTGCGCTATCCGGGCGTTCCTTGATGTAGGTCTCTACATCATTGAGGATCGCGGCAGTCTTACGGCTGGCGCAGGAGGCAAGAAGGAGGATGGCCAGCGACAGGGCTATGAAAAGTGTGCGAAGACGGAGCATAATTACAGGGACGTTACGCTTTGGGGGCCGAGCATAGAAATAGCCGCGACGGTCCGCGTCTGCGGCGTGATTTTGAAACGGTCGTCGATGCGACGGTCGAGGATGGCGACGATGACCTCGTCGCCATTTTCATTGCGCGTGGTGACGACCACTTCGCGCTCCTTCTGCGCCAGGTCGAGCTTGAGGTCGGTGAAGAAATCACTCAGGAGTTTGCTGCCGCTCTGCATCCCGAAGGGGCGGAAGCGGTCGCCGGGCAGCGGCGCACGCGCCGAAAGCGGCAGCTGCACCCGGTCCGCATCGATGAAAAGAACATCCTCCGGCTTTTGCTTCGGATCGAAGTCCGGCGTCACGGCGAAGGTCCGCACATCGAGCCGGGCAGACAAGTCGTCCAGTGTGACGGTCAGCGGATAGACGCGAAGTTCGCCACGGTCTTTCACCAGCCGGTGTGTCGGCGAAAGGAACTCTTTGCCGCTCTGCGCGTTGAGCGAGGCCTCGATCTGCTCCAGCTGAGCCGTATTGAAACCAAAACGCTCCAGCAGCCGCCACAGCCACCAGTCTGGTTCTGCTTTCGCCAGGAGCGCCGGAATGTCGATATGCAACACGCCGTCCTGCTCCCGGCAGAGCGCCGGGCGACCTGCCGCGAACACCTCATCGAGCAGCCGCCCGGCCTGCCCAAAATGTCGCATCTCCCGCCGGAACGTCTGCAGGAACGAAGGATTGACGGCCGCCAGCTCGGGGAAAACCCGGTTCCGGATACGGTTGCGGGCAAAGGAAACATCGGCATTGGTCGCATCGACCCGGAACGGCACGCCTGCACGTACTGCATATGCTTCAATCTCGCGTCGGGAGAAACCCAGCAGCGGCCGGATGATCCGGACACCTTCCGCGCCTGGCAGAGGCATGTCTTCCCTGATGCCGCTCATCCCCCGCATGCCCGTGCCGCGCAGCAGATGCAGCAGCAGCGTCTCGGCATTGTCGTCCAGATTGTGGGCCACGGCCAGATGCGTGAATCCCTGTTCGCGGCACAAAGCCGCAAACCAGTCGTAGCGCAACGCACGAGCAGCCATCTCAATCGACAGCGCCCGTGCAGAAGCGTATGCCTTTGTGTCCGCCTCCTGCCGGAAGAACGGCACCCCCTGCGCCAGGCACCAGTCGTGCACCAGCGCCTCGTCACCGTCGCTCTCCGTCCCACGCAGATGAAAATTGAAATGCGCCACGGCCAGGGGAAGCCGCAGCGCACTGTGCAGAAACAGGTCTGCCATCGTCATCGAGTCGATGCCACCGCTGACGGCCAACAGCACATGGCCGCCGGCCCCATCGGCCAGCAGCCGCGCCAGGGTGCTGTCGAAGCGGTCCTGCATCACCCGTTATTTCTTTTTCTGCCCGAACGTATAGGAGAAGCCGATCGTGAAGAGTTCCTTGAACTGGACACCTGCTGCCTGGTACTCGAGTATGTCGCCGTTGGGCAGATACTTGGTCTTGTTCAGCAGGATGTTGTCGTCGTAGATCATGTTGGTGCGGAGCGTCACGGAGAAGAACTTCGAGATCTTCGCCTCGGCATTGACGTCCCAGTTGATCTTGAGGTTCTGAGGCTTGTTGAGATAGTCGGAGAAGACCACCACCGTAGTACCCACCTTGAAGTTCTCGACCTCCAGCTTCGCGTCGACCTTCAGCTGGGCACCCAGCTCGAAACGGGCGAACTGGTCGTAGGCATTGCCGTACCGATACCGCAGTTCCGGTTCATTGACCATCGTGACCTTGCCGGTCAGCGGCGCGAAGTTGATGGAGACATTCTTGACTGGTGTATAATCGATACCAAGACCGAGGGTAGCGTAAGCCGGCGCAAAAATATTCGAAACCACTTCGTCATTGGTAAAGCCGCGGGCAAACTGGGTCCGGAAATTAAAGACCGTCGACAGATACAGCTTTTCGGCAGCCTTGTAGCCGAACTTGCTGTCGAAGATCAGCCGGTCGTCGCTCTTTTTGTATCCCGTGTCGAAACTCTGGATGAAACCGTAGCCGGCCTGCAGCTCATTCGTCCAGAGGAAGCGACCCTTGGTCATGTCTGCAAAGAAATCGGCGTAGGTATTGAGGGTCAGCTGCCCGGCACCGCCGGCCGCCCAGTTGGTCAACGACAGCTGTGAAAAGCCGATGGTCGTAGAGATGCCCTTCTTCCATTCTGCCTTGGGCTTGGCCGCCGCTGCAGAATCCGCAGCGGGCGCCGCCTGGGCAAAGAGGGCGAAAGTCGTGAAAATGGCACAGACGGCCAATAGCAGTCTTTTCATGATCGTATGGATTAATAAGCTCTTGCGAAAATGACGCGGCGGTGCGAAGGCTTGCCGCTGTAGACGCATACCCCTTCTTCCTCGCATACGCAGGAATCGATGGGAATGCAGCGGATCGTGGCTTTGGTCAAGTCCTTGATCTTCTCTTCGGTCTCCGGCGTACCGTCCCAGTGGCAGAGCAGGAAACCGCCCTTCTCGATCTCGACCTTGAACTCCTCCCAGGTGTCGACCTTGCGGATGTTCTCGTCACGGAACTTCAGCGCCTTGGCATAGAGGTTCTTCTGGATTTCATCCATCAGCGCGGCGATATGGTCGGCCAGGCCTTCCTGCGAAATATTCTCCTTGGTGGAAGTGTCGCGGCGGGCCAGTTCCACATGGCCGCCTTCCAGGTCGCGCGGGCCGATGACCACACGCACCGGCACGCCCTTGAGTTCCCATTCGGCGAACTTGAAGCCCGGACGGAGGTTGTCGCGGTCGTCGATCTTCACGCTGAGGCCCTTCGCCTCGAATTCCTTCCTGAGTTCCTCCATGCGCGCGAGGATGGCCTCACGCTCCTCATCTTTCTTGTAGATGGGCACCATCACTACCTGGATCGGGGCGAGGGCCGGCGGCAGCACGAGACCGTTGTTGTCGCTGTGGCACATGATCAGGGCACCCATCAGACGCGTCGAGACACCCCAGGACGTAGCCCAGACATACTCGAGCTTGCCTTCTTTATTGGCGAACTGCACGTCGAAAGCCTTTGCGAAGTTCTGGCCCAGGAAGTGCGAGGTGCCGGCCTGCAGGGCCTTTCCGTCCTGCATCATGGCTTCAATGCTGTAGGTATCGAGGGCGCCGGCGAAACGCTCGGTTTCGGACTTGTGGCCGATGACCACCGGCATGGCCATGAATTCACGGGCAAAGCGTGCGTACACGTCCACCATCTTCGTCGCCTCGGCCACGGCCTCGTCGTAGGTGGCGTGGGCCGTATGGCCTTCCTGCCACAGGAACTCCGCGGTGCGGAGGAACAGGCGGGTACGCATCTCCCAGCGTACGACGTTCGCCCACTGGTTACAGAGGATCGGGAGGTCGCGCCATGACTTGATCCAGTTCTTGTAGGTGTTCCAGATGATGGTCTCAGAGGTCGGGCGCACGATCAGCTCTTCTTCGAGCTTTGCGTCGGGATCGACCACCACGCCCTTGCCGTCGGGCGCCACTTTGAGACGGTGGTGCGTCACCACGGCGCATTCCTTGGCGAATCCTTCCACATGCTCGGCTTCCCGGCTCAGGAACGACTTGGGAATGAACAGCGGGAAATAGGCGTTCACGTGCCCTGTCTCCTTGAACATCTTGTCAAGCTGGTGCTGCATCTTCTCCCAGATGGCATAGCCATAGGGTTTGATGACCATGCAGCCGCGGACGGCAGACTGTTCCGCCAGGTCCGCCTTGACCACTAAGTTATTGTACCACTGTGAATAATTGTCTTCCCGGTTTGTGACCTCTTTGTTCGATACCTCTGCCATTTGATTATTGGTATAAAAATTGATATATTTGCAATTACTTTATTAAACGCACGCGCGCTTTGCGCGTCAAATAAGGGTACAAAAATACAAAAATTAACCAACACAGGAGGAAAAATGAAAAACAAACGATTCGGATTCTTCGCAATCCTTGCTTTTGCGGCTCTTGCCAGCTCTTGTGGTACGTCGGCTTACTACAGCTCCTCTGCATATTCCGACGGCATTTATTATCGCCCCACCCAAGAGTCACGGGCCAAGATGATCGCCGAGAAAGAAGCGCGGGCTTCCCGCAGCCAATATGACCAATACCTCGCAAGAGACGAGGAAGGCAATCTCTACGTTGTAACCGAACTGATGGACGGTGAGACCTACGAATCCCGCCTCCACAAATTCGACAGTCCCTGGTACATCAATCCTTACTGGTATGACACCTGGAGCTACGGCTGGTACAATTCCTGGTATGGCCGGCCCTACTATGCCTATGGCTATCCTTACTATGGCTATTACGGCTTCTACAGCCCCTACTGGTCCGGCAGATGGTATTATGATCCCTGGTTCTGGGGCGGCATCGGCTATGCCGGGTGGTACGGCTATCACCGCTGGTACGACTATCCTTACCATCACCACTACTATCCGCACGGCTATGGTCCCGGACCCGGTCCGGTTGAGCACCGCAACGTCGTCTACACGCCCCGCAATTCGGCTAACGGCTCGGGTATGTACCGTCCCACCGGCACTTCCGGAAGCCGCGGCATCTACACCACCCGCAGGACTTCCTCCGGCGGCAGCGTGAGCACCCGCACCTCCAGCAACGGCACCACGACGGTCCGCAGCTCCGGCAGTTCGTCCCGTCCTGTACGCACCGGTGCCAGCAGCAGCAGCTCCGGCAGCTACAGCACGCGTTCCTCGGGTGGCAGCTATAGCAGCGGCAGCAGCTCCCGCTCTTCCGGCGGCTACAGCGGTGGCGGTTCTTCTGGCGGCGGACGCAGCGTTAGTGGCGGCACCCACAGCGGCGGCGGACGCCGATAAGTCTGACGACCTCTTTTTTACATGGTTTTTAAATTTGCAACTGACATGAAAAAGATACTGACTTTCTTCTTGTCCCTGACCTTTGCAGCAGGTCTGCTGGCACAAACCGCAGAGGATGCGCTCTCCATTGCGGAGGCATATCGTGAAGGTACTGCGCGGACCATGGCCATGGGCAACGCCTTTACCGCACTGGGCGGCGATCTGGGTGCCATCGGCATCAACCCGGCCAGCTCCGGCGTGATGGGTTTCTCCCAGGTTACGATCTCGCCTTCGCTGGTCACCAGCCGGTCAACGACGGACTATCTGGGGAACAGCCTCAACGCCCGCAACACGGGACTGAACCTGTCGAACATCGGTACTGTCCTCACTTTCAATACCGGCAATTACCGCGGACTGATCAACTACAGTTTCGGCTTCGTCTACAACAAGACCAATAACTTCCGCTCCGTGATGAGGGCCTCCGGCACGACGGACAATTCGTCGATGCTGAGTTCCATCGCCGCCAGCCTGGAAGGCTATAAATGGCAAATCCTTGACAAGGAAAAAACTTCCAACCCTTACGAGGCCTCGGACGCCCCGTGGCCCGGCATCCTCGCCTGGAACACCTACGCACTGGCACCGCTTTCCTACCTGGGCGGCAAATATGCGGACGTGGATGATTCCTACATGGCCTCGACGGAAAACTACAACGAATTCCTGGACCAGCTCATGATCGGCGGTCCCCTCGACCAGCGCTTCAACCGCAAGACCCGCGGCAGCAACCAGGAGTTCTCTTTCAACTTCGGCATGAACTTCTCCGACTTCCTGTATGTCGGTGCCAACATCAACCTGCACACCGTCAACCAGATTACGGAAGAATTCTATGAAGAGAGGGCCCAGAATTCCGCACAGTTCGAGGACGGCTTCGTCTCGATGGACAACAGCTACTGGCTGCGTACCAGCGGTGCCGGCGCCAGTTTCAAGCTGGGTGTCATAGCCACGCCGGTGGCCGGCCTCAGGCTCGGGGCCACCCTCACCACGCCGACCTGGTATTCGCTGACCGACGAATGGGACTATACCATGAACACGGCTTTCAACAACGGCAACAAGTACACAGAATACTCCCCGACCGGAAGATGGAATTATGCCATGACCGCACCGATGCGTTTCAGCGTAGGCGCTGCGTACACCTTCTGGGACCGCGGCCTGATCAGCGTGGACTATGAAATGGTCAACTATGCGAATACCCGGCTGCGTGAGAAAAACGGCAGCTATCGCTACGCCGACGATATCTATGCCAGCGAGAACGCCTACATCGCTTCCAATTTCAAGAATGCCGGCATACTCCGGGTTGGTGCGGAAGTGCGCGTGGTGAATTTCCTCTCGCTGCGCGGCGGTTACCAGCGCTACTCTTCGGCCGTCAAAGGCGGAGCGGCCCGCCAGGCCTATAGCGCCGGCATCGGTTTCAACATCAGTCCGATGTTTTCGATCGACCTGGCCTGGATGAAACTGGCTAATCAGTCCGGCTCGTTCCAGCTATACGACAATTACTCCAGCGCCGTGACGGCTCCCACGGGTTACATCACGCAGAACCAGAACAAATGGGTCTGCACGTTTGCCTTCAAGTTCTAAGGAAAGAGGCGGCGTCCGGTCCTTCGGCCGACAGCAGGTCGAGGATCGAGAGATTGGGAATGAAATGAGATTCCCCGTCACCCCCGACCTGATTGGGGGTCTCATTCACGAAAACCTGATAATAAGCCTGTTCGCAACCATATTCTGCGAGCAGGCTTTCTCCTTTGTACTTCGGCTGTATCCTTTCCCTTCCGTCAAAATCGTGAAGCATAGCGGACGGAGCGACAAACGTATCGGTCAGGGAGACCGGAACGTGAAGATCCAGCAGTTCCAGCAGCTTTTCAAGCAGGGACATGTTCAGGTCGAAGAGGAAGACGGGCTTGCTTTCGAGGATGGGGAGCAGGTCGTCGGCGTAATAGTCGTAGAAGGCCGAATGATTGTAGGCCGCGGCGAAGGCACGGACATGATGCTGGAGCCAGGGCTCCGTGTAGTCGATGCGGATGTCCCGGATGGGACGGCTCAGCCGCTCCTCCTTCACCACCGGAATCGACAGATCTTCCGGCCCCGCCGCCGCCAGAATGCGGCAGCGGTTGCGCCACGACTGCTTCTGATAAGCTTCGTGCTGCTCGATGAGAACCTGCCGGCTATGCGCAATGACAAAGAAGTACTCCACGGGCGGAAAATACGCCGTGGTCAGGACAGCCGAGGAAAAACAAGGTTCCATCAGCGGATGATGCCACGTTGTGAGTGCTCGATGAACGAGAGAATCCGGTCGCGGTGCTCGCTGGAGCTGAAAAACTCCCGGATCTGACGGCAGGCATCGGAAACGTTCAGACCGCTGTTGTAGATCAGCCTGTAAATCTGGCCGATTTCCGAGATGGTCTCGACCGGGAAGTTGCGCCGGCGCATGCCGATCAGGTTGACACCTTCGAAAACCGCCGGATTGCGACCCGTGACGACATAGGGCGGAATATCCTTGTTCACCCCCGAAGCGCCGCCGACCATGGAATGCGCACCGATATGGCAGAACTGATGGATCATCGTGCCGCCGCCGATGATGGCCCAGTCATCGACATCCACCTCACCCGCCAGGGCCGAAAAACTGGAGAAAATGCAATGGTCACTCACCCGGCAGTCATGCGCGATATGCACATACGACATGATCAGGCAATCGCTGCCCACTTTCGTCAGCAGCTTGCCGCTCGCCGCCGTGCCCCGGTTGATGGTGGCACACTCGCGGACCGTAGTACCGTCGCCGATCTCCACCCAGCTCTCCTCTCCCTGAAACTTGAGATCCTGCGGGACCGCGCCGATCACGGCACCGGGGAATACCTTGCAGCCCTTCCCCATGCGGACGTAGTCGAAAATGGTCACGTTGGGGCCGATCCAGCAGTCGTCGCCGATCTCCACGTGTTCGGCAATCGTCGTGAACGGAGATATCACGACGTTCTGGCCGATGCGGGCCCCCGGATGCAAGTTTATCATATTGTCGTTCATAATGTATCGAGATAATGTTTCAAAGCTTGTGTATTGACTTTATGTCCCGGTTTGTAAGCCACGATCCTGCCCCGGAGAGGACGGCCGGCCAGGGAAAAGTCACCCAGCAGGTCGAGCAGCTTGTGGCGGGCAGGTTCGTTGTCAAACAGGGGTTTTCCCCCGCCGTAATAGCCGTTGGGCTCATCGATGACCAGCGCGTTGTCGAGGCTTCCGCCGCCGATCAGTCCCAGCCTCATCAGCAGTTTGATCTCCTGGAGGAAGCAGAACGTGCGGCTGGGCGCGATCTGGCTGGCGAAGTCGGTCGACTCGTCGAAAACGGCATGCTGGACGCCCACCACTTTCGAGTCAAAGTCGATGGTCACGTCGAACACCGTCGAAGCCGAAGGTTCGAAAACGATGCGCGATCCGCTGCGCCGGTCCTCATAGACGAAAGGCTTCTTGATGATCAGGACATCCCTTTCAGCATCCTGTTCCACCAAGCCGGCGGCCTGAATGGCCTCTGCATAGGGCCTGGCGCTACCGTCGAGGATCGGGACTTCCGGCGCATCGAGATCGATCCGGGCATTGTCCACACCCATGGCCCACAGGGCGGCGAGCAGGTGCTCCGGCGTGAGGACCTTCACCCCCTGGCAGGAGAGCGAAGTGGCCCGGCGCGTCTGTGCCACGTATTCCACGCGGGCCGGAACCATGGACGAAACGAGGTCGGTCCGGTTGAAACAGATGCCGGAACCGGCCGGTGCGGGAGAAACACAAAGCCGGACAGGCTTGCCGGTATGCAGGCCTATGCCGGAAAAGGAGAAGGATTGTCCAAGGGTATGCTGCTTCATCGGCCGCCTTTGTTTTCGGATGCGCCACTCTGACGGAACTTGGCATAGGCACGCAGGTAGGTGCCGTATTCCAGCGCCGGATAGCCCATCAGGGTCAGGCCGGGCTTCCGGACAGGGCCGATGATGCCGCTCTGTCCGGCGAGTACCGTGTCGTCGGGAACCGTGATGTGCCCGTTGATGCCGGACTGGCCGCCGATCTTGCAGCGCTTGCCGACCTTGGCCGAACCGGCGATGCCGGACAGGGCCGCCATGACCGTATTCTCCCCGATCTCGACATTGTGTCCGACCTGGCAGAGATTGTCGATCTTCACGCCCTTGTGGATCAGGGTGGAGCCCATCGTGGCACGGTCGATTGTCGTGCCGGCCCCGATATCCACATTGTCTTCCAGGACTACGTTTCCCAGCTGCTGGATCTTCCGGTAGGAGCCGTCCTCCATCGGAGCAAAGCCGAAACCGTCGTCGCCGATCACCACGTTGGCGTGAAGGATGCAGCCGTCCCCGATCACACAGTCGTGAAAGATCCGCACGCCGGGGTGCAGAATACAGTTGCGGCCGATCTGCACATGCGGACCGATGTAGACCTGCGGACCGATATGGGTCCCCTTTCCGATGCGGGCCGAGCAGGCGATCGAGCGCTTCGGCGAGAGACGGGCCCAGAGGCGGTTCCCCCGCAGTTTCGCATGGCGCAGCCGGCTGAAATAATCGAGCAGGGTCGAAACGGCGGCATAGGCGTCGTCGACCTTGACCAGCGTGGCCGGAACCGGCTGCCTTGGCTCGAAAGTGCGGTTGACCAGCAGGACGCTGGCTTTCGTATCGTAGATGTAATGTTCGTATTTGGGATTGGCATAGAAGCAGACGTTTCCTTTCCGCGCCTGTTCGATGCGGGCCGGGCCTGTAACGACGGCAGCGGGGTCGCCGACGACCTCGCCACCCAAAAGTTCCGCAATTGTCCGGGCTGTTATTTCCATCAGAATTTTTAACAAAAGTAGTCAATTTCCCACAAAAAATTTGCCATTTCAGGTGTAATTACTATTTTTGCAGCGATTTGAGGGGACGGAAGTCTCCTTTTTTATTGCACATAAGTCACATGATTCTGAAACAGACCATCGAAAAAATCGCTCAGGAACACTTGCAGGGCACGGATCTCTCGCTTGTGGAAGTCACTGTCAGCGAAGAGAATGACATCGAAGTAATCATCACCCGCGAAGGCGGCGTGTCCATCGACGACTGCGTGGAGCTGAGCCGCTTCATCGAATCGAAACTCGACCGCGACAAAGAAGATTTCTCACTGATGGTCGGATCGGCCGGCATCTAGACGAAAGAACAGAAAAATAAAACATACATACAATGGAAGTCAATCTGATCAGCACCTTTGCTGAATTCAAAGAGCTCAAGAACATCGACCGTCCCACGCTGATGAGCGTGCTGGAAGACATTTTCCGCACCCAGCTGGCACGTATGTACGGCGACGCCGACAATTTCGATATCATCATCAACATCGACAAGGGCGACATCTCCATCATCCGCAACCGGACCGTCGTCGAGACGGTGGAGGATCCCAACAAGGAGATCTCCCTGGAAGAAGTGCAGAAAATCGATGATTCGTACGAGCTGGGCGAGGAGTATCCGGAAGAGTTGCCGATGTCGACCTTCGGCCGCCGCGGCATCCTCAACCTGCGCCAGAACCTGTCGAGCCGCATCACCGACATCGAGAAAGGCAACCTCTACAAGAAATATGTGGACAAGGTGGGTGACATCCTCGTGGGTGAAGTCTATCAGGCGTGGAAGAAGGAAGTGCTGGTGATGGACGAGGACGGCAACGAACTGGTCCTGCCCAAGAGCGAGCAGATTCCGTCCGATTTCTTCCGCAAGGGTGACACGGTGAAGGCTGTCATCACCAGCGTGGAAATGAAGAACAATTCGCCCGTCATCACCCTGTCGCGCACCTCGAACCTCTTCCTGGAGCGCCTCTTCGAGCAGGAAGTTCCGGAAATCTTCGACGGCCTGATCACCATCAAGAAAGTGGTCCGCATGCCGGGCGAACGCGCCAAGGTGGCGGTCGAATCCTACGACGAACGCATCGACCCGGTGGGCGCGTGCGTCGGCGTGAAAGGATCCCGCATCCACGGCATCGTGCGGGAACTCCGCGGCGAAAACATCGACATCATCAACTGGACGACCAACACCCAGCTGCTGGTCCAGCGCGCCCTCTCTCCGGCCAAGATTTCGGCCATCCGGATCGACCAGGAGCACAAGAGCATCCACATCGACCTGGAAGCCAGCGAACTCGCCCTGGCCATCGGCCGCGGCGGCAGCAACATCCTGCTGGCCGAACAGCTCTCGGGCTACAAGATCGACGTGTACCGCCTGGGCGACCAGAACCAGGAAGACGAAGAAGACGTGCTGCTGGACGACTTCTCCGACGAGATCGACGACTGGATCATCGAGGCCCTCAAAGGCATCGGCTGCGACACGGCCAAGAGCGTGCTCGCCCTGCCGGTCGAGGAGGTGATGCAGCGTGCCGACCTCGAAGAGGAGACGGTACTCGACGTGCAGAAGATCCTGCGCGCAGAATTTGAAAACTAATAGTAAAACAAAACGGGAGATAACAATATGGCAGAAGGAAGAATCAGAGTCAACAAGGTCCTGAAGGACTACAACATCGGTCTGTCAACGCTGACCGACTTTCTGAAGAAAAAAGGCATCAACGACGAACTCACCCTCACATCCAAGATTTCAGAGGATGTCTTCGCCCTGGTTGCCAAGGAATTCGGCAAGGAGCAGCTGATCAAGGAACAGTCGCAGAAAGTCTCCATCAAGCTGAAGGAGATCACCGACGTCGAAAGCAACCGCTCGAATGCCGAAGAAGAAGAGCCGGTCAAGGAAGTCATCATCAAGACCAATGTGTTCACGGAGCAGAAGAAGGTGGAATCTCCCGCACCGAAAGCTGAACCTGAACCGGAAGTCCGCAAGAACGAACCGGCACCGGAAGAAAAGAAGGCTCCTTCACAGCCCGAAGCGCCCAGGAGCGACCTCAAGATCGTCGGCCACATTGACCTGACGCCGAAGAAGAAAGCCGAGCCGGCGCAGCAACCCAAGCCGGAAAAAGAAGAAAAACCCGCCGATACGCAGGCGAAAGCCGAAGCACCGAAAGAGACTGCCGCCGAGAAAGTCGAGAAAGCAGAGAAGACAGAGAAACGCGAAGAGCGTCCCGTCATCGAGCACATCGAGACCCGCGTCGAGAAACTGGCCGGTCCGAAGACCGTCGGTACCATCGACCTCTCCAAGTTCGAGAAAAAGCCCTCCGCACCGGCCGAACACGGCAAGAAAGACAAGAACAAGCGGGAACGCATCCACAAGGGTGCCGCCAAGGTCGACATCAGCAATCCCAAGAACAACCTTCCGGGCCGCCAGGACGGAAAGGCCCAGAAAGACGGTGGCCGGGGCAAGGCCGCCAAGAAGGGTGGCGACCGCTTCAAGGCCGTCCGCCCGGAATTCGACAGCGACGAGATCCAGAAACAGATCAAGGAGACCTACGCCCGCATGACCGAAGTCCACGCCAAGACCAAGACTTCGAAGCACCGCCGCGAGAAACGCGAGGAGATCTCCCAGAAGATGCAGGAAGAGCAGGTTCGCCAGGAAATGACCAGCAACGTACTGAAAGTGACGGAGTTCGTGACCGTCAACGAGCTGGCCATCCTGATGAACAACACCCCCGTCACCAAAGTCATCGAGGCCTGCATGAACCTCGGCCTGATGGTGTCGATCAACCAGCGGCTCGATGCCGAGGCACTGGTCCTCGTGGCCGAAGAATTCGGTTACAAGATCGAGTTCGTGACCGCCGAAATCCAGGGCGCCATCGCCCAGGAAGAAGACAAGGAAGAAGACCTGCTCCCGCGCCCGCCCATCGTCACCGTCATGGGCCACGTCGACCACGGCAAGACCTCCCTGCTCGACTACATCCGCAAGACCAACGTGATTGCCGGTGAGGCCGGCGGCATCACCCAGCACATCGGCGCCTACAACGTGAAGCTTCCCGACGGACGGCACATCACCTTCCTCGATACGCCGGGCCACGAAGCCTTTACCGCCATGCGTGCCCGCGGTGCGAAAGTCACCGACCTGGCCATCATCATCATCGCGGCCGACGACGCCGTGATGCCGCAGACCGTCGAGGCCATCAACCATGCCCAGGC
>JAEETO010000065.1 GCA_016290385.1 Bacteroidales bacterium
CGTTTCGGCGTCGGCGTTGCTGACGGTAGTGTCTTCCGTGCCCACTTCAATCGTGAATGGCGGGAAAACCTTCTTGTCGGACTGCGCGTCAATCAGGGCCTTGAAAGAAGTGACATCGACAGCCGGGCTCATCGCATAGGCATACGTGAACTTGGCCGGGTACTTCAAGGCATGATACAAGGTCCCGTAACCGCCCATCGACAGGCCGGCCACGGCGCGCTTACCGCTGAACTTGTACTTTGCCTCGACCGTCGGCATCAGCTCCTCATGAAAATACTTCTCAAAGGCACCCACATAGAAAGTCATCTGGGCGTCGGGCATGACAATGATCATCGGCTTGCCGCCCGTCTTGACGTACTTGGCCGCAATCTGCATCGCGTTGCCCTTGTCGAGCCAGGCATTCTGGTCATCCCCTGCCCCATGGAGCAGGTAGAGGATCGGATAGGCCGTGTTCGCATCGAACTTGGGCGGCAGCCATACGTTGTATTTCATCGTCTTGCCCATGGCCTTGCTGTCGACGGTCAGACCACGGACGGCCTGCCCGTCGGGATTGATCAGGTCGAGGATGTTTATCGGCTCAGGATCGGGATCGGGCTCCACATGGCCGCAGGCACTGAGTGCGAAAATACTCAGTGCCAGCGTCCAGGCAGAACATAGAAAAACCGTCAGGATGCGTCGCATTATCCGAACGCGATGATACAGGTAAAGCTATAACCTGTGGAGCCTGTAAAGGTCAGGCTGCCGTCCGCTTCCTGCGTGACCGTCACCGTTTCACCTGCGTTGATATCCACGCGGGTACCGTCTTTCATGTAGAAGGAACCGCCGGAAATACCCCAGTCAGGGAAGTTGTATCCGTTGCAGACCAGACCCGGCTCGGAAGCATATTCCTGGCAGTCGTAGGTACCGACAAGATTGGTTTCGCCCTCAGCGAGAAGCAGTTCAAACACGGCAAGAATGGCGTCACCATCATACATCGTCACCGTATGCTTCATCACGGTGCTGCCTTCGGCAACGGGGCCGACGACTTCGCTGGCATCGTAGACCGTCACACCACCACCTCCGGGGACATAGTCCGGACCGGCTGCCGAGAAGGAGTAGCCCGTGGAGCCCTTGAATTCATAGGCGCCCTTGGCCAGTTTCTTCACTTCGAGGGTCTCACCGGCATTGATGTCCACGCGGACACCGTCCTTCATGTAGAAGGAGCCGCCGGAAATGCCCCAGTCAGGGAAGTTGTAGCCGTTGCAGACCAGGCCCGGCTCGGAAGCGTATTCCTTGCACTCATACGTGCGGGCCAGTTCGTTGTCACCTTCTTCGAGCAGCAACTCGAACACGGCGATCAGGGCGTCGCCCTCCGTAATGTGGATGGTGTGTTTCATCACCGAGCTGCCTTCTTCGATCGGAGCGACCGATTCGGTATAATCATACTCGATAGAGGGGCCGGACGGCGTCAGTTCGGGAATCTCACCCGTGAAGGTAGCCCAGTTCGGATAGGTTTCCTCGCTGCCCCAGGTGATGGTATATTTCGAGCCCTTCTTCGTCACGGTGATGGGTTCCTTGTCGATGTGCGTCACAGTAGGCCATTCCCACCAGCAGGTGCCCCAGTGCATAATGCCCATTCCCCATTCGCTGAGGTCGTATTCATAACCGGGTGCGTACTGGCCGGGGCCCACGTTGTCGTGGTCGACGGCGGGCAGATAGACACCCTCGGCCAGGAAGCCGTCGGCGCTGTAGAGGTCAGTTGTCAAGGCATAGCCGTCGCCCTCGGGCGTACCCATCATATCAAGTCGCATGTCGTCGGTACCCAACTTGATGGTCACGGTGTTGCCGGCATTGGCCTGTGCAACCAGCAGTTTCGTCAGCACCACCGGTTCCGGATCGGGTTCGAAGTGGAGATTGCCGGTCCAGGAGAGTTTGTAAGCCGCACCGCCCGCTACGAAGAGAATGGCTTTGATGCGGTAGGAAGAACCTTCCTGCTGCGTCACGGTGATGGTACCGGTTTCGACCTGCGTACCGTTGACAGAGGTCTTGCCGAGGACGAAGTTGCCTTTCTTGGCGATGGCTTCCGGTGCCTCTGTATAGGCATTGGAAGTCAGGCAGTAGGAATCACCGATGAGGGTGGCATTGAGCGTAACGGAGCCGCCCAGATGAAGGTCGAAGTAACGTTTACCGTCGACTTTGTAGGCATCACAGCTGACGAGGGAGAAATCTTCTCCTACGGTCGGAGGCGTGAAAACGCCCTCGAGCGGATCGAGCACTGACGTCTGGCAGGATACCAGCATCAGCAGCATGCAACCGATCAGAAATATATACTTTTTCATATTCTTGACAGTTTTTTGACGATTAATAGCCCGGGTTCTGGACGATATTGGAATTCAGACGGATCTCGGTAGCAGGATAAGGAAGTTTGTCGTGTTTGCCGGGTTTGAAGCCGTAGGTCGGATTGCCGCAACCGACATACTTCACCTGACCGTTCACCTGAAGTTCAGGATACTGGTTGCCGTTGTCGGACATCTTGCTGCCCTCACCCCAACGGAGCAGATCCTGGAAGCGGGTACCTTCGCCGAAAAGTTCGAGGCGTTTCTCGAGCTTGATGTCGTCGAGCGTCACACCATTCTTGGCGGGAAGATGGGCACGGGCACGGACCATATTGACATATTCGGCAGCCTTGGCGGTGTTGCCGGCGGCCAGATGGGCCTCGGCGCCGCAGAGGAGCACCTCGGCATAACGCATCCAGATGGTGTTGGCCATATAGACAAAGTCGTTGCCCATGCCACGCTCCTCAGCGAGGATGCGGAGTTTCCACATGAAGAAACCTTCACCGATCACAGGGCTCTTGAGCGTGATGCCCAGTTCGCTGTTGATCTGATCCAGGGTCTTGAGGGAGTTGTTCAGGCGGTATCCGTTCACACCTTCGTCTTTCACGAAATCATCATACAGGCTCTTGCTGGGAACGCGGAAGCCCCAGCCGGTATTCATGATCGGCGTGTCGGAGGGCCAGTTCATCTTGTCCATACGCCAGTTGGTCATCAGGGCGTACATCGAGAAGTTCTGGAAAGAGTCGTTGTCATCGTGGATGCGGTTGCTCTCGAAGAGGATCTCGCTGTTGTGCTTGTGGGAAGCACGGTGAATCTGGCTGAAGTCATCCAGCAGCGCGTATTTGCCCGAACTCACCACTGCGTCGAACTGAGCGGCAGCTTCGGCATTCTTCCCCTGCCACAGATAGACCTTGCCGAGGAGAGCCTGGGCGAATTGTTTGGTGACACGCCAGGTATCGGTGTCACCCGCACCGTTCTTCTCGACCAGAGCGCCGGAAGCGATAGCCTCTGTAAGGTCCTGCTCCATCAAGCCCCAGAGTTCCTCGTCGGAGCCATTGGGCACATTGTACTCGGAAGGAGCCAGTTCGTGGTCCACCAGCGGCGGATTGCCCCACATCGTCTTGAGGTCGAAATAGGCGAAGGCACGGAAGACCTTTGCCTCGGCGCGAGCCTGGCGGGCCACTGCGCCCTTTTCCTCATCGACATGGCCCAGGATGACATTGGCCTTGTAAATCAAGGTGTAGTAAGTCGTGAACATGCTCTGGATGTAATCCTCTTCTGCGTCGAAAGTAAATTCATTCAGGTGTTCCAGGTTGTTGTTGTCACCCCGCATTGAGCCGCCGGCCCAGAAATCATCGGTCAGCATCGCCTTGCAGAGCTTTACGTTGTATTCCCAGCCGCGGACCTCCAGATACATTGCCACAGTGGCCGACGTAATCTGTTCGTCCGTCTGGTAATAGGTATTATAGTCCAGCACGCCGTGCTGCGGGATGTCCAGCAGATTGGAGCAGGAAGTCAGGCAGAGGGTGCAGATCGCTGCGACAGCAGTCAAAAATATATTTCTCGTTTTCATAAGGCTGTCAGAATTAGAAAGTGATGTTTACACCGAAGACGACCTTCTTGGCGGTCGGATAACTGCCCTTGTCGACACCGAGTCCGCTTCCGGTACCCGTGATCTCAGGATCGAAGCCCGGATATTTGGAGAAGGTGAAGAAATCGTCGAGGGAACCGTAGATACGCAGATTGTCCACGAAGAATTTCCTGGTGAAGTGCTGCGGGAGGGTGTAACCCAGCTGGATCTGTTTGATCTTGGCATAGCTGCCGTCAAACACGACACCGTCGGAGGTCAGGAACTGCTGCCAGTTCGAGGCGTTGGCCGCCGGCATCGTACCATTGGTATGGGTCGGGGTCCAACGGTCTTCCGTGAGGAAGCTCAGGCGGTTGGACGGATAGTCGACCACGGTGAGGCAGTTGTATATCTTGCTGCCAGCCGCACCGGTCAGGAAGACCACGGCGTCGATGCCCTTCCAGGCCGCCGTGAGGGTGACACCGAAGTTGACTTTCGGGATACCGGAGCCCAGGTCCATCTTGTCTGCCTGCGTCACGTCGCCGCTGCCGTCGAGATCCTCGAACATCGCGTCGCCCGTGGCCGGGTCAATGCCGGTAAAATGATAGCCATAGAAATGCCAGGCGGGATAGCCTTTCTCGAAGCGGGTAATCGTACCATAGTTGCGGACTCCCACGCCATCAATACCATCAGAGAGCGTCTCGTGGATGTAGGTCACCCGGTTCTTGAGGGTCGACAGGTTTCCGCTGACGCTATAGTGGAAGTCGCCTACCTGGTCGCGCCACTTGAGCTCAAACTCGAAACCGGTGTTGAGCACGTTACCGGCATTCACCGGAGAAGCGGTGACGCCCACCACGGTGGACGGCGTGATACCCGTCACGATGAGGTCCTTGGTCATCTTGCGGAACCAGTCGACGCTGAAAGTCAAGCGGTCACGCAGGAAGCGCATGTCGACACCGAAGTCGAGCTGCTCGGAGGTCTCCCACTTGAGCTCGTCGTTGCCGGATGAAGAAGGCGCATAGCCGATGAGGTAGATCGGCGAAACGCTGCTGATCGGATAATTGCCCGTCGAAGCAATCACGTTGGCGTAGCGGTAACCGTAAAGGCCGGCGAGGGAACCGTTCTGGCCCCAGGAGCCACGCAGTTTCAAGTAATTGATGGCACGCTTGGCACCCGCGAAGAAATCCTCTTCGGAGAGCGTCCAGCTGGCAGATACGGAGGGGAAATAACCCCAGCGCATCGGCTTCGGCAGAATCGAAAGGTCGGCCGCATCCGCACGGAAAGAAGCCTGTACATTGTATTTGCCCATATAGTTCCAGCCGGCACGCGCGAAGTAGGAAAGTTTGCGGGAGATGCCCGGCTCGGCGCCGGACACCGAAGGAACTGCATTCGCGGAATGATAGGCAAAATAGTAGAAGAGCGGATTCTTCTGCTTCACACCGAGGTCATCGTCGCTGCCGCGGTACGAACCACTCACATTATAGCTGCGGCTGTTGGAATAAGAGGTACCGACCATCAGGTTGACGTTGTGGCGTCCGAAGTTCTGGTTCCAGTTGGCGAAGTTCTCCCACTGATAATAAATGGAGTTGTTGCTGGAACCCGACAGGCCGATGTAATTCTGGTAGGCGTTCTGGTTCACGTAGTAATCCAGGGAATAGCCGTAACTGTCGGAGGCCGAGAAACGGTAGCCCACACGGGAGGTAATAGTCAGGTGCTTCCAGGGCGTGAAGTTGACGGCCGTAGAGCCGTTGATATTGAAACCTTGCGAGGTGCTGTAGTCACGGTCACGCATGATGCGCGGGTTGACGTTCTCGGAAGGGTTGAAGAAAGAGATGCCGTAGTAGTTGCCTTTCTCGTCCTGCATCAGCGTACGGCCCTGTGCGAGATAGTCCTTCATGAAGTCGGGCATATTCTCCGCAGTATAAGTCGTCGGAGTGAGCGGATCGAGCTGCAGGGCGGACAGCACAGCGGAACCATAGTCGGAACCTTCGGAAACGCTGCGGGCCGTATAGTATTCCACCTGATTGTTGGTCTGGACTTCCAGCCAGGGCTTGAATTTCCAGGAGCCGTTGACCATCGAAGTGATGCGCCTGTACACGTCGGCATCACCGGCAAACATACCGTTGTTGTTGAGATAAGCCGCTGAAATATAGAGGTTACCACGATCGTTACCGGCCGAGAAAGACAGGTTGTGGTGGTGCATCAGGGAGTTCTCATAAGAGTATGCGAGCCAGTCGGTGTTGGTCACGAAGTCCCAGTTGGCGTAGAAGTCCTGCATGCTGTAGCGGCCGTTCTCGATGAAGTACTGCATATACTGCTCGGAGTTCATCACCTTCGGGATATGGTTGAGGCTCTGGGAAGTCAGCTGATAGGAATAGCTGATCTTGCCGTCACCCTGGCCCCTGCGGGTCGTGATCATGATGACGCCGTTACCGGCTTCTGCACCGTAGATGGCGGCAGAAGCACCATCCTTCAGCACCTCCATGGACTCGATGTCGTTCGGGTCAATGCCGGCGATGGAGTTGGTACGGCGACCGTCCACCACATACAAGGGGTTGGAAGAGCCGTTTGAAGAGATACCACGCACCTGGACGCTCGGAGCGGCGCCCGGACGGGCGGATGCCGAGAACACCTGGACGCCGGCCGTCTTGCCTTGAAGGGCCTGTTCCGGCGTGGCGATGGTACGGTTGGCGATGTCTTCCTGTTTCACCTGCGAGATGGCGCCGGTAACGTCGGATTTTTTCTGCACGCCGTAACCCACGACGACCGTCTCCTCGAGCATTTCGGTGTCGGGGAGCAGTTTGACGTTGAGGGTCATCGTCTTCTCGGCCACGAAAGTCTGAGCCTTGAAGCCGATGTAGGAGAACTCGACGACGGTACCGGCGGGAACGGTAATCGAATAGTTACCGTCCAGATCGGTGGCCACGCCGTTCGTGGTCCCCTGCTGAATGACACCGACACCCATGAGCGGCTCGTCGTAGTCATCGACGACCGTTCCGGAGAGCGTCACCTGGGACTGCGCGTTCAGCGACCAGCCGACCAGAAGGGCCAGGCAGGCGAGCGCCAGTCTTTGAAAGAGGGATTTTCTCATAAGATCTGTTTTTTAGGTTATTTGATTGATGATTCAATGTTCAGGATCATGGTTTTCGGGTAGGTTTCCCAGGTCGGAAGGCCTTCGGCTCCAGGCGTTCCGGTCTTGGCAAAATTCGTCCAGGCCCGGCTGATGCGGTGACCGAGTTCAGCCGCATCGGCCGCGCCGCCGGTCATGGTACGGTGCAGGACTACATTGTCGAAAACGAACGGAATCTCCATACAGTGCGTGCTGCCGAGCGCGCCGTCCAGCACGGGCGATTCCCAGGTGAATTGATAGAGGTATACGGGAGCGCAACCGGCAGCTGTGCGGTCAGCAGCCTGCTGGAGGGCCAGCGGCTTGAAGATCGGATCCTCGCGGTCGCGCGTGAATTCGTGATAGGTGGTGCCGATGATGACCGGAATGTCTTTCGAGAGGGCCAGCGCGTCAGCCGTTGCGGGCTGGGCGGGAATAATCTCGCCGTCCACTACGGGTACCTGGCCGAAGAGGATGGCGTTGAGGATGTTTTCGGGGAAAGCACCTTCCTTCTGAGCTTCTTCGCGAACGGCAGCGATGGCGCCATTGTAGGCGGCCAGCAGCTGCTCGTAGGGAACCGCTTCAATTTCGCTGATGCGTGAAGGATTCAGGTGCAGGGCTTCCACGGTCTTGGCGCCGATGCGGCGGGAAAACTTGGGTTCCATCAACTGCGTGATGGAGCCGCTCTGCACGATGGCTTTGTTGAACAAACCTTTGGCGGAAGGCATGGCCATCAGCGTGGAGACTTTTCCGCCGCCGCCCGACTGTCCAAAGATGGTCACGTTGTCGGGATCGCCGCCGAACTGGGCGATATTGTCACGCACCCACTGGAGTGCCTTGACAATGTCCATCATGCCGACATTGCCGCTATGCGCATATTTGGCGCCGAAGGCAGACAGGTCCAGGAAACCGAGCGCATTCAGACGATGGTTCAGCGAAACAACTACGACGCCGTGGTCGCGGGCCAGGTTCGTGCCGTCGTAGCCGATCTGTTCCTGGCCGCTGCCGGCGCGGAAACCGCCGCCGTGCAGCCATACCATCACCGGCCGTTTGCCGCAGTCCTTGATGCCGGAGGTCCAGATATTGACACGCAGGCAATCTTCATCCGGGAAGCCGTCGTCCCAATGCATGGCGAAAGCCTGGTTATCGTCGTACCAGCCACCACGCTTGTCCTGCGGACAGGTAGGGCCGTATGCCCGGCTCGGGCGGACTTCCGTCCAGGGATCGGGGTCTTCGGCCGGCATGAAGCGCGCTGCCTTGGCGTAGGGAATTCCTTTGTAGATGTAAACACCGTCATCGATGTAACCCGCTACGGGGCCGGAAACGGTCTGGACGGTCGAAGCCTTGGAGGAGGTCTCCAAGGGGGCCGGAACGGCCTTTTCGGGCCGGTTGCCGGACGGGCAGCTGCAGGCTGCGGTCAGCAGGACCGCAGCCGTCAGCGAAACAACAGGGAGTATGTTCATATTGCAACCAAAAAACTTATTGCAAATTTCGCCAAAGCGATCCGCAAAGCCTTTCTCCGGGTTACAACTTCTTATCTATACGTCCGCTCTTGCGAAAAATCTTTGTTCAAAAATCTTTCTATTTGTTAAAAATCCTTCGTAATCTTTGGTTTTATGGTTATATTTGGCATATGAAACGCTTTTTGAACATCCTGTGCCTTATCCTCTGCCTGACCGCCTGCCATCCTGCGCACCCGGACGGAGAAAGCACCCGCCATAGCAGCACCGTCCTTTCCGACGCCCTTTCCAACCAGACCGTGAACGCCTTTACCGAAGATGCAGACGGCCATATCTGGATCGCCACGTCGCGCGGCCTCAACAAATACAACGTCCACGAATACCACCAGTATTTCTGCAGCGACGAAGCGGAAGACCTGCCCGAAAACCAGATCAACGACGTTTTCTGCGGCCGGGACGGCCGGCTGTGGGTAGCAACGGTCGACGGCGCCGCCTTCCGCACGGAAACAGGTGCATTCCGGCGCATTCCCTACGAAGGAGATTTCGGCAATTTCCAGCACATCCTCGAAGCTCCGGACGGCCGTATCCTGATAAGCAACTGGAACTCCCTCTTCCTCTTCAACCCGGAAAAAGAAGAACTCAGCATCGTCATTCCCGATTACAACGCACACGGGCTCCCGGCGGAGACCTGGGTTGGAGACCGCCTATACGCCCTGGAAAACAGGAACGTGCTCAAAGCCTATGACAGCCGCGACTTCTCGGTCCTGGAGACGGTTCCCCTCCCCTTCAACGCCTACCACCTCTGCCATACCGGCAACGGCGAACTCTGGCTGTCGGGCGTAGGCAACCTGCGCATCTATGATACCCGCACCCGCGCGTGGAAACCGCTTCCCGAAGCTATCCGCCGCGAGCCGCGCATCATGAACGGAGACGTGGACCTCCTCTTCCCGGTCGACGACAACACCCTGTTGCTCAATGTCATCGGGAAAGGCATGTTCTGCTGGCAACGCAACATCGACCGTGTCCTGTTCCAGGATGATCCGGGCTTTCCCTTCGAGATTCCCGCCGCGGAGATCCGCACCATCTACCGCGACAGCCACCAGAACCTCTGGTTCGGCACCGTCGACCAGGGCTACGCCACCAGCTACCACTACCGTGACGGCTTCAACAACAACAAGCACCTGACCGCCGCCTTCGAGCACAAGACCGTCGTCTCGCTCTGCCGCGACAACGCCGACCGGCTCTGGATCGCTACCCTGCGCGATGGCCTCTGGTTGCGCGAGCCCGGCTCCGACCAGCTCCGGCAGGTTGACGTATCGCACCTGGTACCCGATGCACACATCGGTTACCTGCGCTGCGGAAAAGTCTTCTGCGACGCAGAAGGAGACCTCTGGCTGCTGTTCAGCGACAAATACCACGTAGCCCGCTGCCGCTTTGCGCAGGGAAGGCTGCAACTCATCGACGGCTTCTTCTTCACCCACCCCGCTGCCATCACACAGGACGACAAGGGACGTATCTGGGTGGGCGGTAATACGATGGAACTGGCACGCTACGACAAAAGCACACGCAGCGTCACGTCCGTCCCCTACACCGAGCAGTCAGACTGGCCCTTCGTTTCCGACCTGATGCTGGCTGAACCCGGCCGTATGTTCATCGCGGCCAACGGCACCAAACTGCTGCAAATCAACACCAACACCGGCTTGGTATCTCCTGTCACGCTGACGGAAGAAGAAACGAAGGCCTGTATCAGGCGCTCCGTCCTCATCCCCAACGTACTGTTCCGCGACAGCGGTGGTGACCTCTGGGTCGGGACCATCGCCAACGGCCTGCTCCGCCACGACTACCAGCGCAATATTACGGAACCTGTCCCCGGCGCACCGTGCGAAGACATCTGCGCCATCCAGGAAGACCGCCAGGGCAACATCTGGGTCTCGACCATGGACGGTCTCGGCCGGTACGACCGGACCATCAACGAATTCGTCAACTATTACGCCGCCGACGGCATCGGCGGCAACCAGTTCTCCGACCGCGCCGCCTGCCTGCTGGACGACGGCACCCTCATCTTCGGCGGCACCCACGGCCTGACCGTCTTCAACCCGATCGACGTGTCACAGCGCCGCACCGTTCCGCTGGTGTTCGAAGACCTCAAGATCCACAACCAGCTCGTCGCGCCAGGACCCGACGCGCCCATCGACCGGGAACTCTGCACGAAACCCGACATTACCCTCCGGAGCGCCCAGAACGGTTTCAGCATCTCCTTCGCCGCCCTCGACTACAGCGAGCACGAGCGCTCCCACTATTACTATAAGATGGAGGGATTCGACCGCTACTGGATCGATGCCGGCAATAACCACGAAGCCTACTATGCCAACCTTCCTGCGGGAAGCTACCAGTTCAAGGTCCGCATCACCAACAACAACCGGAGCATCGTCGAGACCGAAGATTATCTGAACGTGCGCATCCTGCCGCCGTGGTTCCGTACAGGATGGGCCCGCCTCCTCTTCTGGCTGCTCACGCTTGCTCTCCTGTTCGGTTTCTGGATGCTGTTCCGCCGCATCCACCGGCAACAGGCCGAACATGCCGAGCACATCCGCCAGGAGCGGGAAGAAAGCGAAAAGGCCCGGCAGGAAAAAGAGCAGGAGAAGCGTCTCAACAAGATCCAGATGAACTACTTCTCCAACGTGGCCCACGAATTCCGGACGCCGCTGACCATGATTGCCGGACCCGTCGCCGAACTGGCCGAGTCCGAAAGCATCAAGGGCCGCGACCGCAAGCTGGTGGGCATCATCCAGCGCAATGCCAACTGGATGCTCTCGCTGGTGGGCCAGCTGCTCGACTTCAACCGCATCGGCAACAACAAGCTGCAGCTGAAAGTAGCCAAGACCGACATTGTGGCGCCACTGCAGAACACCGTCGAACTCTTCCGCTTCAATGCCCATTCGAAGAATATCGAACTGAGCGCACAGGGCCTGGAGGAACCGCTCGTGATGTGGGCCGACGTCGACAAAGTGCAGAAGATCACGATGAACCTGCTTTCCAACGCCATGAAATACACGCCTTCCGGCGGGAAAGTGACGCTTACGTTCGACGTACTGCCACGCGAAGAGCTGACAGAGCTTTTCCCGCTGACGGAAAAGGATACGGACCACCAGTATGCCTGCATCGCCGTCTCCGACTCGGGCAGCGGCATCTCCGAGGAAGAACTCGAAAAGATTTTCGAGCGTTTTTACCGCTCCGGCGAACAGGGCAAGACGCTAGGTTCCGGCATCGGTCTGTTTTATGCCCGGGCGTTGACGACCCTGCATCACGGCTACCTCAAAGCCTGGAACCGGCCCGAAGGCGGCTCCGTCTTCCGTTTCATCCTGCCGGTGAGCGGATCTTCCTACACGGAAGACGAACGCACGGAACTGCAGCCGGAGATCGTCACCATCCCCGTTGTCCAGGAGACAGCGACGGCCGAGCCGGAAAGCGGCCAGCGCCTCATCGCCGTCGTGGACGACGACGTCGACGTGGCCAACTACGTGAAAGTCCTGCTTCAGCCCACCTATCGCGTCAACATCTATTTCGATGCGGATTCTGCCCTGGCCGGCATGGCCTCGGAAACGCCCGACCTGGTCATCAGCGACGTCGTGATGCCGGGCAAGAGCGGTTACGAACTCTGCGAGGCCATCAAGAACGACCTGCAGCTGAGCCACATCCCCGTCATCCTGGTCACGGCCAAAGTAGCGGTCGAAAACCAGGTCCAGGGTCTGGCCAAAGGCGCCGACGCCTACGTCACCAAACCCTTCCAGCCCGCCTATCTGCTCGCCCTGGTCAAGTCGCTGCTCAGCAACCGCGACAAGATGCGCTCCCAGCTGGGTTCCGCCACCTCGACCGACGAAATCGAGCCGGAAGCCCTCTCCCCGCGCGACGCCGCCTTCATGAAGCAGCTCTACGACCTGATGGAGAAAGAGCTGGACAACACGGAACTCGACATCACGCGCATCACGGAAATGATGAAGATCTCCCGCACGAAGTTCTACTACAAAGTCAAGGGCCTCACGGGCGAAAACCCCTCGGTCTTCTTCAAGCGCTACAAGCTCAACCGCGCCGCCGACCTCCTGAAAGAGGGCAAGTACAACATGTCGGAAATCGCCTACATGACCGGCTTCAACACCCTCTCCCACTTCTCCACCTCCTTCAAGAAACAATTCGGCGTCCCGCCGTCAGAGTACGTCGGCTAGAAATAGCATCTCCGCTGCGGCAGGAATCTTTCTGCGCTCATGCGTCGAAAAAGGGGCACACTCCCTTTTTCTCCAAATCACGCAGAAAGATTCCTGCAGCGGCTACAATGCTGAATCGTGGGCACATGAAGGCGGCAAAACGTGTCGAGACCCGCGTGTTGCCCCATACTCCGACACGTTTGCCCGTAGTCGCGTGTCGACGCAGACCCATAATGAAGCCAATGGTGTCATAAATGTGCTTGCCCGGCTATAGGCGCTCGGCCACGATGCCGAGGTTCTGGTACCCGAGTTTGAAGACATCCCTCTCTCCGAACGTGTCCGCCGGGTCAATGCCTGGTGCCGCCGCCTGGGCAAAGACCATGTGGCCCTCGTTTCCGTCCATGTCGATGCGGCCGGCTCCGATGGCCAATGGCACACCGCCACC
>JAEETO010000007.1 GCA_016290385.1 Bacteroidales bacterium
TTCTGTCATCAAAAGGCGTCTTTTCCTTTGCCTTGTGTCTCTTTATGTCCTTTTCCCTATACGTCCTGAAAAGCCACGAAAGTTTCACCTATGTTTCACCTGTTGTCTTTTTGGTTTTCTCTAAATTATTGATTATCAGCGCATTACAAGAAGGGGTTCGAGTCTCGTTTTCCGCTAAAAGCAAACGGCAGCCTACATGGTTGCCGTTTTGCTTTGAAAGAAGAGGCTCGAAGGAGCGACCCGAAGCCCCCCGAGGGGGCAGGCGCCTAAAAAACTCCGGGCGCCATCCCGTTGAGGAATGCCCGGGCCAGGTCTTCCAGTCTCGGGCTGGGCTCTCCCTGACCATTGCGGCGTTTGCAGACATTGAAGGCATATTTAAGAGCGGTGAACTTAAGCAGTTTCTTCTCACAGGCACGCTGATCCTCCAATGTCTGAATGCCGTAATACGTCTTTACCAAAAGGCTCCAGTGCTTCCGGAACGTCTCGCTGTCAAGATGGAACAGTTGGTCCATGTTCTCGGAAGGTACATAATATGCTAGGTATAAATTCATGGACAAGTCCCATTCCGGAGCACCATAGGAAAAATCTCCCAGGTCTATCCAGTAATCCTTTTCCCCATTGGTGATGATATTGCCGATATGGAAGTCTCCATGGAGGCAGGTCTTGGGGGAAGGGATACTGTCCAGGGTACTCAGAAGCTGCGCACGGAGCGGGTCGGAGATACACGTGGATTTCTCTATCCAGGGACGGATGACGTCCCTCATGTCGGGGAACATATCGGTATCGGCAGGTGTGGAATGCAGTATTTTTCCCAGTCGGGCAAATTTGAGGGTAAGGGGCTCCAACTGTTCCGGTTCCTCGGAAATGATGCGGGTGTAAGAACGTTTGTTCGCAATCACTTCGTATTCCGCGCCGAAGCATTTTCCATCCGTTACCAGACGGATGGGTTCGGGACAGGAAAAACCGGCTTCAAACACGGCCCTGGAAATCCGAAATTCGCGTTCTACTGTTTCCTGGCCCAGACCGAATTGGAACATCTTGGCCATAGCACTGCCATCCTTCCTGGTATAAGTGAGGGCCTGACCGCCCTCCCCGCTCTGAATATAGTCTTCCAGATTGATTTGCTGATACTTACTCATAAAGATTACTAACTAATGATTTTGCAAAAGTAAGTTTATTTGCAAATATTTGCTTCAGATCCCTCGAAAAACGCAAGAAGGGCTGAGCCCATCAGCCGGCGGCGGCCCACTTCTTCAAAGTCACGCCGACACCGCTCGAATTCCTCATCGGTCAGGTGCATCACCGGATTCTGCGCCAGGGATAGCGAGCCGCGCATCCCATAGTTGTTATTCGGTGTCGACTTCTCGATGAACACCGGATCCACATATATGACCTCTACCCGGAAATCAGCAGAAGGCCGGACCGCCGTGACTAGCTGGGTGGCCCGGATGATCGTGCAGTCTTTCTCCCGGATGGTGAAGGTAGTATCATTATAGTCGATCTCGCATCTACCTTCCAGACAGAGGATATGGGCCAGGTGGAGCGCCACCTCGCCTTCCCCGATTCCTTCCAGCGAGTTCCGCTTTTCATCCTGTTGCGAGGTTAGTGATTTTCCGACATTTTGGCGTTATAATCCGAAAAAAGCATTAGCATTATCCTGTCATTTATCCCTATATTTGTATCATATTTACCGCGATATGAAACACCTCAGTAAATCCATTCTTTCCGCGGCAGCGTGTGCGGTCATTCTCTCATCATGCGGAGCGGAAAGCAATAATGACAAAGACATGCATACACTTTCATTCAATGCACAACAGTCGGCAGCCATGACGGCCATCGCCTGCCATGAAGCTCGGGGAGACCAGTCTTCGTTGTCCCTGGCCATCGCCGATGGTTTTGAAGCGGGACTCACCGCCAACCAGATCAAAGAGGCGCTCTCGCAGCTTTATGCCTACACGGGTTTCCCGCGCTCCCTGAATGCGCTGGGAACGCTGCAAAAGGTCATGCAGGAGCATGGCATTGCAGAAGAAGGAGCAGATTCTTCGCCCCTTCCTGCCGGCTTCGACGCCCTGAAACAAGGAACCGAAGTGCAGACCCGTCTCACAGGCCAGGCCTTCGACTACACATTCTGCCCGGCCGAAGACTATTACCTCAAGGCGCATCTTTTCGGCGACATCTTCGCCCGGGACCTGCTCACCCACGCCGACCGGGAGCTTGTCACCGTCAGTGCGCTGAGCGGCCTGGAGGGCGTGATGCCGCAACTGATCGCACATGTCCGTGGCGCCCGAAACATGGGCGTTACCGAAGAGCAGCTCCGCGGCATCGTCACTTCGCTCCGTAGCCGCAGCCTGGAGATGGAAGCCTTACGCTGTGAGGCTGCCATCGCCGCCGCAAGCGGAGAACAAGTACCCGTTACATCTCCCTCTGCCTGGCCACTGGGACAGCCGAACACCGCTTATGCCCAGTACTTCATCGGCCAGAGCTATCTGGCTATGCTGGATCCGGCCATCGGCCTTTGCAACGTGACATTTGAGCCCGGCTGCCGCAACAACTGGCACATCCATCATGGCGCCCAGCAGGTTCTCCTGTGCGTGAGCGGCCGCGGCTGGTACCAGGAGTGGGGCAAGGCGCCCGTGGAACTCAGGCCCGGCGTTACAATCACCATTCCGGAAGGCGTGAAGCACTGGCATGGTGCAGCCGCGGACAGCTGGATGCAGCATCTGACCTACCACGCCAACGCCAAGCCCGGAAACAGCAACGAGTGGTTGGAACCTGTCGACGATGAGCAATATTGCAAAGTGAAGTAATAGAAAAAGTATATCCCGGGGCCTTTATCTGATACAAAGTTCGCCAGAATCTTTTACCCGCCACTTGTGAAAATGCGGTAATTTGGAACAATATTGCGGAATCTTACGCTTTCCGTCCTCACCAGCGGCCTCCAGTGAGGATGGAGGGCGAAAAAAACAGCCGCCATCCTCAAATACAGGCTCTGGTGAGGATGGCGACGGATAAGATGCCGGATAAAGTCCGGCATGATGGATGAGAACCAGCTCAGATCGCCGCTTCGAACTGGCGGAGGAAGCGGATATCGTTTTCGAAGTAGTTACGGAGGTCCTTGACCTGCCACTTGAGCATGGCGATGCGCTCGATGCCCATGCCGAAAGCGAAGCCGCTGTAGACGGTCGGATCGATGCCGGAGGCAGCGAGGACATTGGGGTCGACCATGCCGCAGCCGAGAATTTCAAGCCAGCCGGTACCCTTGCAGATGTTACAGCCCTTGCCTTTGCAGATATTGCAGCTCACGTCCACTTCGGCGCTCGGCTCCGTGAAGGGGAAATACGACGGCCGCATGCGGATCTGCGTGTCGGCGCCGAACATTTCCTGCGCGAAGAGAAGAATGGCCTGCTTCATGTCGGCAAACGAGACATTCTTGTCGATGTAAAGGCCTTCCACCTGATGGAAGATGCAATGCGCACGAGCGGAAATGGCCTCGTTGCGGAACACGCGGCCGGGGCAGATGACACGGATGGGCGGACGCATCCGCTCCATGGTGCGGACCTGCACCGACGAAGTGTGCGTGCGAAGCAGGATGGGATTATCCCCCTCGGGCTGCACAAAGAAGGTGTCCTGCATGTCGCGGGCCGGATGCTCCGGCGGGAAGTTCAGCGCGCTGAATACGTGCCAGTCGTCCTCGATCTCGGGGCCTTCCGCCACACTGTATCCGAACTTGCTGAAGATGGAGATGATCTCCTCGCGGGTCACCGAGATCGGGTGGCGAGCACCCAGTTCCTCAAGGTCGCCCGGCTTGGTGAGGTCGAAGGAAGACGCGGCGGGACCGGCCATCTCCTCGAGCGTGTTGCGCAACTCTTCGATCTTGGCTGCCGCCGCATTCTTGAGCGCATTGAGCCGCTGGCCGAATTCTCTTTTCTGATCCTTGTCCACCGTACGGAACTCGTCGAACAACTGCGTGATCTCGCCCTTGCGGCCGAGCCATTTCACGCGCAGCTCTTCGATTTCCTGTTCCTTGGCCGCCTTCAACTCCTGGATGGAGGCCATCATCTGTTCAATCTTCTCGTTGGATATTGCCATGACACTTCAAAAAATATGAGCGCAAAGATAATGATTATCCGCTACCATTCAACCGCCTTTCGCGAAAGCGGCATCGTCATGCATCGCGCACCGCCGCCACCGCGCGGCAACTCCGATCCCTGGATGGTAATGCAGCACTTCGCATAATCATCCACTTTCTTCTTGCCCGACATCACCTCGTGGGCGCTCAGCACCGCATAACCATGCTTGTCGAGCTCGTGAAGCGTGGCTTCGTTGCGGGCATAGCAAAGCACCTTTCCGGGAGCGATGGCAAAGAGATTCGAGCCGCTGTGCCACTGTTCGCGCTCCTGCACCCAGCTGTCCGTCAAACCACCACAGCTCAGGAATTCAAGGTCCAGGCCGAGCCAGCGAAGCGCGGGCAGGATGCCCTCCACCGCGTGGATGCTGTGGACACGGCCGTCTTCGATGGTGATGTGAACCGTCTTGTAAGACCTGTCGCGCAGGATGAGCGGCTCGAAAACCATACATTGGTCGCGGTCGAGCATCGTGAAAACCATGTCAAGATGGATGAAAGACTCAGGCTCGGACGGTAGCTGCTGAACGATGATATGCTTGACGCCCTGCGGACAGAGATCGCACAGACGGGCCGTCAGCGCATCGATGCCGGCCGCACTGGTACGCATGCCGTTGCCGATGACCAGGATGTCGTCGCGCACCACGAGCACGTCGCCGCCCTCGATGAACAGGCGGCCGCGGGCAGGAACCATGTTCGACAGGTCGATGGTATCGCAAACGAAGGCGCCGCTGCAACGATAGATGGCATCCATGATCATGGCCTCGCGCGAGCGGACCTGGTTGGCCATCCGGCAAATCAGGGCATGGTTGCCGATCGTCACCGAAGAGTCGCGGGTGAAATAGAAATTGTAGAGCGGGAACAGCGAATAGTAATCTTCGCTCAGGAACGCCGTGAGCGTGTCGATCCGGGCCGGCAGGCCCTCGATGAGCGCCGTCACCAGTTTCGGCGTCGGCATGTCCATCAACGTATCGAAACAGGAGCCTGCCTGCTCGGCAATGCAGATGCGGGAGACCAGATCGCGCCGCGCCTCCTTCTTGTCGAGCACCATGGCCAGCAAATCGCGGACCTGATAGACCTTCGCCACTTTCGACAGCACACCTTCGATCTGCTCGTATTCTTTCCGGGCGATGGAAAGATTCAGGATATCGCTGTAGAGCGCACGCTGCGCCATACGCGGTGTCATGTTCTCGACTTCAGCGCCGGGCGTGTGCAAAAGCACCGCATTCAATGCCCCGATCTCAGACTGGACGTCAATGGTCAAAGGGGTCTTCCTCATGGCATCAGAGATAACGGTCGATTTTGTCTTTCATCGTCAGGTCGGTGACGATGTCCTTGATCGTCTTGTCGTCGCGGCGGCAGACCACCAGCACGTCGGGCATGTCGATCACCATCATCTGCTCGAAGCCACGGGCCACCACCATCTTCTCGGAGTCGGTCTCCATGATCACGGAATTCTCCACTTCGTCAATCATCCGCACATGGGCGCTCACCACGTTGCCGTCCTTGTCCTTGGACACCTGCTCGTACACCGAATCCCAGGTCCCGAGGTCGGTCCATCCGAAATCCGACAGGAATACCCACGCCTTCTGCGTCTTCTCCATCACGCCGTAGTCGATGGAGATAGCCGGGCAGTCCTCATAGACGCGCCGGATGAAGGCGGCCTCGCCGTTCGTATAATAAATGTCTTCCCCGCCGCGGAAGAGCGTGGTCACCTCGGGCAGGCAGCGCTCCAGCTCGGTCTTGATGGACTGGAGGCTCCAGATGAACATGCCGGAGTTCCAGAAGAACTCGCCGGTCTCGAGAAAGACCCGGGCCAGTTCGGCATTCGGCTTTTCGGTAAAGGTCTTCACCTGATAGGAAGCGTGTTCTCCGACTTTCTCGGAGAAGGCTTTGTTGATCTGGATGTATCCATAGTTGGTTTCGGGACGCGTAGGCTCGATGCCGATGGTGTAGAGACGGTCGCTGCTTTCGGCGGCCGAAAGTGCGGCACGGATGGTGTCGCCGAACTGGGCGTCGCCGATGATCAGATGGTCGGCCGGAGCCACGATGACGGTAGCCTTCGGATTTTTCTTGTACAGTTTATAGGTAGCGTAGGCCACGCAGGGGGCGGTATTGCGCTTGTAGGGCTCGAGGAGGATATTTTCGTCGGGCATGGCGGGCAGCTGCTCCTTGACCAGCTTGCGATAGCGCTCCGCCGTGACGATCAGGATATTCTCGGCCGGCACGATCTGCGCGTAGCGCTCGTAAGTCATTTGCAGGAATGTCTTTCCAATACCCAGGATATCGATGAATTGTTTCGGGCGGGACTGGCGGCTCATCGGCCAGAAGCGGCTTCCGACACCGCCCGCCATGATGATACAATAATGGTTATGGTTCATATATGGGATCTGTTAATATTTGCTTCGTATCGGATAAAAAGCTTCCGGGATATACTCAATTGCAGCCTGACCGCCTTCCAGCACCACCGAAACCACGTCGAACTGCACTTCCTTGCGCACATGCTGCTCCGCGATGTACTGTCGGGCGGCAGCGGCCAGATGCGACTGCTTGGCGGCATCCACCTTCTCGAAGGGTTCGTGCAGCAGGGGCGGCGTCAGGGTCTTGACCTCGACGATATGTACCCGTTCCGCGCTCTCCATCACCAGGTCCAGCTCCTTGTGCCCGCCCCGCCAGTTGCGGTCGCGCAACGTAAACCCGTGCGCCAGCAGCCAGTCCAGCGCCAGGTCCTCTCCCCGTCTTCCCGTCTCACTTTTTTTCAAAACACTACTTTTTAAATCAACTTAGTTTACAAAGATAACAAAAAATTGGATTCAATGGTAAAATGATTAGCCGGTGGCAAGAGATCCCGGGTCAAGCCCGGGATGACGGAAGAGGAAGCGAGAAAAATGGATTTGTATTTGCAAAATTGAATAATTATTCGTATATTTGCAGCGAATTTGAATAAATATTCCAGCAAGAGCTCCAATGATGAATAATCGCAGCGACATCATAAAGGAACTGGTCCGGACCGAGACGATCCGGAGCCAGGAGGAATTCATCGGCCTGCTGGCCGCCAGGGGCGTGCATACCACGCAGGCAACGCTTTCGCGCGACCTGCGGAAGCTGCATATCTCCAAGCAGCACGACGCGGCCGGCCAGTACCGCTATGTCCTTCAGGAACCGGTCCGGCCGTCCCGGGCCAGCCTGGCACAGAGCCGGGCGGGCGAAAGCATCGTGAGCCTGTGCTTCTCCGGCCAGATGGGCGTGATCAGGACCCTGCCGGGCTGCGCCAACATGGTCGGCGCGCTGGTCGACGAACATGAACATCCCGCCCTGATGGGCACGATCGCCGGCGACGACACGCTGCTGCTGATCCTGCGCGAAGGTACCGACCACACGGGCCTCCTGATTTTCCTGGAAGGGCTCATCCCGGGTATAAGAAATAAATTGAAACAGTAAGTATATCTCTCTATGAACGTGAATGTCATGGTGGCCGACGAGCGCCACCTTCCCTATGCAGAGAACGTGTGCCACGAGCTCTATCTCTCTTCCCTGGGCGCCAGGATCGGCATCGCCCAGCGTACCCCGGATTACATCCGGGACAAGATCCTCGCCGGCAAGGCCGTGATCGCCCTGACCGACGACGGGGAATTTGCCGGTTTCTCCTACATCGAGTCGTGGGGCGGCAAGAGTTTCGTGGCCAATTCCGGCCTCATCGTCCCCGAAAAGTTCCGTTCGCTGGGCATCGCCAAGCGCATCAAGGAGCAGACCTTCCTCCTTTCCCGGAAGTTGTTCCCGGATGCCAAGATCTTCTCGATGACCACCTCGGCGGCCGTCATGAAGATGAACTATGAGTTCGGCTTCCGGCCCGTGACCTACGACGATCTGACCGATGACGTGGATTTCTGGAAGGGATGCGAGGGCTGCCGCAACTTCCAGGTGCTGCAGGAACAGAAAAACCGCGTCTGCATCTGCACGGGCCTGCTGTACGATCCGAAAGAGCATCTGGAGATCCATCAGCCCAAGGAGAAGAAGAAAGTCGTGGTGGCTTTCAGCGGCGGGCTTGACACCTCCTACGCCGTGTCGTACCTGGCCAACGAGATGGACTACGAAGTGCATGCGGTCTGCGCCAACACGGGCGGCTTCAGTGCCGAACAGCTGAAAACCAACGAAGAAAATGCCTATAAACTGGGCGCGGCCCGTTTCGCCGTCATCGACATCACGCAGGAGTACTACGCCAAGAGCCTGAAATACATGATCTACGGCAACGTGCTCCGCAACGGGACCTACCCGATCTCCGTATCGTCGGAGCGCCTGTTCCAGGCGATGGCCGTGGCCCGGTATGCGAAGCAGACCGGTGCCAGGGCGATCGCCCACGGCTCCACGGGCGCGGGCAACGACCAGGTGCGCTTCGACATGGTGTTCCAGGTGATGTGCCCCGGCGTGGAAATCATCACGCTGACCCGCGACGGCAATCTCTCGCGGCAGCAGGAAGTGGACTACCTCAACGCCCACGGTTTCCCCGCCGACTTTGCCAAGCTGAAATACTCCTACAACGTAGGCCTCTGGGGCACCTCGATCTGCGGCGGCGAGATCCTCGACTCGAAACAGGGCCTGCCCGACGCCGCCTACCTGAAACAGGTGGAAAAAGACGGCACGGAACTGCTGGAGATCGGCTTTGAAAAAGGCGAGATCTGCAGCGTGAACGGCAAGCATTACGACGACAAAGTGGCGGCCATCCAGGCCGTGGAGGCCGTCGGCGCCGCCTGGGGCGTCGGCCGCGACAACCATGTAGGCGACACCATCATCGGCATCAAGGGACGCGTGGGCTTCGAGGCTGCCGCCCCGATGCTGATCATCGGCGCACACAAATACCTGGAAAAATTCACGCTCTCGAAATGGCAGCAGTACTGGAAAGACCAGGTAGGCAACTGGTACGGCATGTTCCTCCACGAAAGCCAGTATCTGGAACCCGTCATGCGCGACATCGAGGCGATGCTCGAAAGCAGCCAGCGCAATGTTTCCGGCAAAGTGACGCTGGAACTGCGGCCCTGCACGTTCTCGACCGTGGGCGTGGACTCTCCCTGCGACCTGGTGAAATCGAAACTGGGCGCATACGGCGAAACCCAGAGCGGCTGGACTGCGGAAGACGCCAAGGGCTTCATCAAGCTGCTGTCGAATCCGCTTCGTGTATATTATGGCAATCACCCTCAAGAACTCCCTTTCGATGAATAACAACGACTGTATCGACCTGCTGCGGAAACTGGTTCACGCTCCTTCCGAATCGTTCAACGAAGAAGCTGTCGCAGCCTGGGTAGGCTGGTGGCTCGAACAGAACGGCCTCCCCTATACGACGCCGCAAGGCAATATCGTGGCCACCGCCACAACCCCCGACCCGGCCAAGAAGACCCTGGCCCTGGTCGCCCATCTCGACACTGTACCGCCGGCCAAAGGCTACACGCGCGACCCGTATGATCCGGGGACTTCACCCGACATCGTCTGGGGCCTCGGTTCCAACGACGACGGCGGCAGTGTCGTCGCAATGCTGGCTACTTTCCGCCACTTCTGCCAGCACAAGCTCCCTTGCAATCTCGTGCTGATGCTGGTACGTGAAGAGGAATGCGGCGGTCCCGACGGCATCAGCTGGCTGTTCGGCCCGCACGGGCCTTTCTCGCTGGCTCCCGGCTCGGAAGGTTGGCTCCCCATGCCCGACTGGGCCATCGTGGGCGAGCCGACCGGCATGAAGGCGGCTACCAGCGAACGGGGTCTGGTGGTCCTTGACTGCGAAGCCGTCGGCGTGAGCGGTCACGCCGCCCGCGGCGAGGGCGTAAACGCCCTCTACATCGCGCTCGACGACATCGCCCGCCTGCGCAACCACCATTTTACGAAAGTTTCACCCGAGATGGGTCCGGTACGCCTCAACGCCACCCAGATCAGTGCCGGAACGGCGCACAACGTGATTCCCGACCGCTGCCGTTTCGTGGTGGACGTCCGGCCGAACGAATGCTATACCCCGCAGGAAATCGTCGATGAACTGCAGACGCTCTGCCAAAGCCGCATTCTCCCGCGCGGCCTCCGCAACCGGGCGTCGGCGACGCCGATGAAGTCCCCCCTGCGCAAAGCCATCGCAGCCCTTGACCTCGAGACGTATTCGTCGCCCACCACCTCCGACTGGACCATCCTCAGCTGCGACGCCGTCAAGATGGGCCCCGGCGACTCTGCCCGTTCCCACCACGCCGACGAATACATCCTCGTCAGCGAAATCAACGACGCAATCGACAAATACATCAGATTTATCAATGCATTGGTTGGCTAATGGCAACTTTATGGAATAAAGGCACTTCCGCCACCGAGGCCGTGGACCGGTTCACCGTCGGGAACGACCGGCAGCTCGATATGCGGCTGGCCGCCTGCGACATCGAAGGCTCCAAGGCCCATATCCGTATGCTCGAAAGCATCGGACTGCTGAAGGCCGATGAACTTAACGCCCTGCTCCAGGGTCTCGACGGCATCGCCGCCACCGTAAAAGCCGGCGACTTCAAAGTCGAAGACGACGTGGAGGACATCCACTCACAGGTCGAACTGCTGCTTACCCGCCAGCTCGGCGAACTGGGCAAGAAAATCCACGCCGGACGTTCCCGCAACGACCAGGTGCTGGTCGACATCAAGCTCTTCCTGCGCGACGAACTGAAACAGATCCGCGAAGAGACCCTCACCCTCTTCCAGACCCTCCAGACCCTGAGCGAACAGCACAAGGAAATCCTGCTGCCCGGCTATACACACGGCCAGCTGGCCATGCCCTCTTCGTTCGGCCTCTGGTTCGGCGCCTACGCGGAAGCCCTCTGCGACGACATGCAGCAGCTGGGAGCCGCCTACCATATCGTCAACCGCAATCCTCTCGGATCGGCGGCCGGCTACGGCAACTCCTTCCCCCTCGACCGCGCCCTTACCACCCAGCTGCTGGACTTCGACACCCCTGTCTACAACAGCATCGCCGCCCAGCTCGGCCGGGGCAAATGCGAACTGGCCGTCGCCTCGGCTCTCGGCAGCCTGGCCCTTACCCTCAACAAGTTCGCCGCGGACTGCGCCATGTACATGAGCCCGAACTTCGGCTTCATCCACTTCCCCGACGAACTCACCACGGGCTCCAGCATCATGCCCCACAAGAAGAATCCCGACGTGTGGGAGATCGTCCGCGGCCGCTGCAACCAGACTCTGGGCACCCCCAACGAGATCGCCCTGCTGGCCAGCAACCTGCCCCACGGCTATCACCGCGACTTCCAGCTCCTGAAAGACATCCTCTTCCCCGCGCTGGAACGCATGCACGACTGCCTGCAGATGACCGACTACATGCTGCAGCACATCGAAGTGAACACGCACATTTTTGAAAATCCCCTGTACGAGACCCTTTTCACCGTGGAAGAAGTCAACCGGCGCGCCCTCGAAGGAACGCCGTTCCGTGACGCCTACCGGCAAGTGGGCATCGAGGTCAACGAAGGCCGCTTCCACTACCATGGGCCCGCCCCTGCCGCCATGAAGGCCTCCGACCTGGGACATACCCATCTGGGCAGCATCGGCCTGCTCTGCACCGAAGCCATTGCCGCCGTCATGAAAAAGGCCGCAGACTGGTAGGAATATGTTGCGCAAGAAAGCCACCCTGCTGCTACAGGACGGCCGGGAATTTTCCGGCTGGAGCTTCGGGCACGACGGCCCGTCGCAGGGCGAGATCGTGTTCTCGACCGCCATGGTGGGTTACCCGGAGAGTCTTACCGACCCCTCCTACAGCGGGCAGATCCTCTGCGTCAGCTTCCCGCTCGTCGGCAACTACGGCATTCCGGAAATGGAACGGGACGACCTGGGCCTCTGCACACGCTTCGAATCGGAACGCATCCACGTGCGCGGGCTCGTGATCTCCGACTACAGCGAAAAATACAGCCACTGGGACGCCGTCAAGAGCCTGGACGCCTGGCTGAAAGAACAGAAAGTCCCCGGCATCTGCGGCATCGACACACGCGCGCTGGTGCAACTGCTCCGCGACGAAGGCGCGAAGCTGGGCGCCATCGTACCGGAAGGCGCACCCTGCCCGAAGACCATCGCCGACCCGAACCTGGAGAATCAGGTCGCCCTTGTCAGCTGCCGCGACATCGTCCGCTACGGCAAGGGAAAGAAACGGGTGGTGCTGGTGGACTGCGGCGTGAAACACCAGATCATCCGCTGCCTCGTAGAGCGGGGCATCGAAGTGGTCCGGGTGCCCTGGGACTGCGATTTCAACCGCATGGACGCCGACGGCATCTTCGTGTCCAACGGGCCGGGCAATCCGGAACTCTGCGCCGCCACCGTTGCGCACCTGCAGGAAGCCATCGCGGGCCGGCGGCCCATCTTCGGCATCTGCATGGGCAACCAGCTCCTCAGCAGGGCTGCCGGCGCAAGCACCTACAAGCTCAAATACGGCCACCGGAGCCACAACCAGCCCGTACGCATGTGCGGCACCGAGCGCTGTTTCATCACCTCACAGAACCATGGATTCGCCGTCGACACCGCCACGCTCAGTCCCGACTGGGAACCGCTCTTCGTCAACATGAACGACGGCACCAACGAGGGAATCCGGCACAAGACCAAGCCTTTCTTCTCCGCACAATTTCATCCGGAAGCCTCCAGCGGACCGGTTGACACCGAATTCCTCTTCGACGAATTCACAGCCCATTTGTAAGACATGTTTGACAAAACCATACGGAAAGTGCTCCTGCTGGGCTCCGGCGCCCTGAAGATCGGCCAGGCAGGCGAATTCGACTACAGCGGTTCGCAAGCCCTGAAAGCCCTGCGGGAAGAAGGGATCGAGACCGTGCTCATCAACCCCAACATCGCCACCGTGCAGACGTCCGAGGGCATTGCCGACCGGCTCTATCTGCTGCCTGTGACACCGCACTTCGTCGAAAAAGTGATTGAAAAGGAACGGCCCCAGGGGATTCTTCTTTCATTCGGGGGCCAGACCGCCCTCAACTGCGGCATCGAACTCCACCGGAGCGGGTTCCTGGAACGGCACGGCGTGCAGGTGCTCGGCACGCCGGTCCAGACGATCATCGACACGGAAGACCGCGACCGCTTCGTCCGCCGGCTCGACGAAATCGGGGTGAAGACCATCCGCTCGCATGCCGCCGCCTCGCTGGAGGAAGCACGCGCCGCTGCCGCACAGGTGGGCTATCCCGTGATCGTGCGGGCTGCCTTTGCGCTCGGCGGACTGGGTTCGGGCTTCTGCGACAACGAGCAGGAACTCGATGCCGTGGCCGGAAAAGCTTTTTCCTTCTCGCCCCAGGTGCTGGTCGAAAAATCCCTGAAGGGCTGGAAGGAGATCGAATACGAAGTGGTCCGTGACTGCTACGACAACTGCATCACGGTCTGCAACATGGAGAATTTCGACCCGCTGGGCATCCATACCGGCGAGAGCATCGTCGTCGCCCCGTCTCAGACCCTGACGAACGACGAATTCCATTTCCTGCGGAAAAAAGCCATCGACATCGTGCGGCACCTCGGCATCGTGGGCGAATGCAACGTGCAGTATGCCTTCAGCCCGGACGGCGAAGACTACCGCGTGATTGAAGTCAACGCCCGGCTCAGCCGCTCTTCCGCCCTGGCCTCCAAGGCCACGGGCTATCCGCTTGCCTTCGTGGCAGCCAAGCTCGGACTCGGCTACGGGCTCTTCGAACTGAAAAACTCCGTGACCAAGACCACGCCCGCCTTCTTCGAGCCGGCCCTCGACTATGTGGTGTGCAAGATACCGCGCTGGGACCTGGCCAAGTTCAAGGGCGTCTCGCGCGAGATCGGATCGAGCATGAAGAGCGTCGGCGAAGTGATGGCCATCGGCCGGACCTTCGAGGAAGCCATCCAGAAAGGGCTCCGGATGATCGGACAGGGCGCAAACGGCTTCGTCTGCAACAAGCCCTACAAAGTGGAAGACCTCGACTGGGCCCTGGAACACCCCACTGACACCCGCATCTTCGCCATCGCCGCCGCTTTCGAGTCGGGCTACAGCGTCGACCGCATCCACGAACTGACCCATATCGACAAATGGTTTCTCGACAAGCTTGACAACCTGGAGACGACCTACCGGGCGCTGGAAGCCTGCCCGTCGCTCGAAGCGGTGGAATACGATCTTTTCCTGAAAGCCAAGCGGCAGGGATTTTCCGACATCCAGATCGGGCGGGTGTTCCACTGCCCGGAAGACCAGGTGCGGCAACGGCGCGGCGAGCTGCAGTTGCACCCCTGCATCAAGCAGATCGATACCCTGGCCGCGGAGTTTCCCGCCCGTACCAACTACCTGTACCTTACTTACAACGGCTGCAAGAACGACATCTCGCCTGCCTATGGTTTCCATACGGTCATCGTCCTGGGCTCCGGTGCCTACCGCATCGGCAGCAGCGTGGAATTCGACTGGTGCGGCGTCAATGCCGTGAATACCCTGCGGAAGCTGGGATGGCAGGCCGTCATGATCAACTACAATCCGGAAACCGTCTCCACCGACTATGACAGTTGCGACCGGCTTTATTTCGACGAACTCAGCCTGGAGACCGTCCTCGAGATCTGCGCCGTGGAAAAGCCTTTCGGCGTGGTCGTGAGCGTCGGCGGACAGATTCCGAACAATCTGGCCCTCCCGCTCCAGGAAGCGGGCATCCCTATCCTGGGCACCAGCGCCGGCGACATCGACCGGGCGGAAGACCGCAACAAATTCTCGCAGGTAGTCGACCGGCTGGGCATCGCACAGCCACGCTGGCAGGAACTTACCACGATGGAAGACATCAGCGCCTTCATCGCAGAAGTGGGCTATCCCGTCCTCGTGCGTCCGTCCTATGTCCTGTCCGGGGCAGCCATGAACGTATGCTACAGCGACACCGATCTCAAGACCTTCCTGGAACTGGCCGTTGAAATCTCCGAAGAACATCCTGTCGTCATCAGCAGCTTCATGCAACGCTGCCACGAGCTCGAATTCGACGCCGTGGCCGACCAGGGCAGCATCCTCGTCCATGCCATTTCGGAACACGTCGAATATGCCGGCGTACACTCGGGCGACGCGACCATCCAGTTCCCGCCGCAGAAGCTTTACGGCGTGACCGCCGCCCGCATCCGGCGCATCGCCGCCGCCATCGCGGCGGAACTCCACATCACCGGCCCTTTCAACATCCAGTTCCTCGCCGACGGCAACGGCGTCAAGGTCATCGAATGCAACCTTCGCGCTTCCCGCAGCTTCCCGTTCGTGTCGAAAGTTCTGAAAGTCAACTTTATAGACATCGCTACGCGCTCCATGCTCGGCCTTCGCCCGGCAGCCGTCCAGATCGATGCCTTCGATCTTCCCTTCGTGGGCGTCAAGGCTTCGCAGTTCTCCTTCTCCCGCCTCAACCAGGCTGATCCCGTCCTCGGCGTGGACATGTCCTCGACCGGCGAAGTGGCCTGCATCGGGGACAGTTTCAACGAAGCGCTGCTCAAGGCCATGCTCTCGGTCGGGCACCGGATTCCGGAGAAAGCCGTGCTGATCTCGTCGGGCAACGCCATCCAGAAAGCCGACCTGCTGCCCGCCTGCCAGCTGCTGCATGCGCACGGGCTAACCATCTACGCCACCGAAGGCACCCGCCGTTATCTCGAAGAGAACGGTGTGCCCACCTGCGACGGCGCGCAGGCCGAGGACCTGATCCGGCAGCACCAAGTCGACCTGGTGATCAACATTCCCAAGAATTTCACCCACGGCGAACTCACCACCGGTTACCGCATAAGGCGGGCGGCCATCGATTTCAACGTTCCGTTGATCACCGACAGCCGCCTGGCCACTGCATTCATCCGCGCTTTCTGCACGCTGCCCCTGGCCGGCCTCCCGGTCAAGGCCTGGGACGAATACCGACCTTTATAAGTCGATATAATGGCACCATCCGTGGGTATCCTCGGCTTCGCCGAACTGGATGCCCGTGATGTGCTTGTAGAGTTTCGTCGAAACGGGGCCGACCGAGCCGTCCGGCCCGTAGCGGAACGATCGCGTGATGGTCGGTTCCTCGAGTTTCGGCTTCACGTCGATGTGCGAGATCGGGGTGATGACCACGGCCGTGCCGCAGCCCGCCGCTTCCTCGAAGCTCGAAAGTTCCTCGAACGGGACGGCACGCTGCTCCACCTTCATGCCCAGGTCTTCGGCCACCTGCCGGAGGGTCTTGTTGGTCACGGAGGGAAGCACGCTGTCGGACAGCGGGGTGATGTAGGTGTTGTCGCGGATGCCGAAGAAGTTGGATGAACCGAATTCATCGACATACTCCCGCGTGGAGGAGTTCAGGTAGAGCAACTCGGTGTAACCCTGGTTGTGCGCGATCTGGTATGGCACGAAGGTCGTGGCGTAATTGCTGCTGAGCTTGTAGCTGCCGGAGCCCTTGGGCGCGGCCCGGTCGTGATCGCCCGGGATCACGGCGGCGCAGGACTTGAGATAGGCGCCGTAGTAGGAGCCCACCGGTGCGCACATCACTGCAAAGATGGCTTCGGGATAGGGCACCAGCTGCATCTGGGGGTGTACCGCGAAGAGCAGCGGCCGGATGTACATCGAAGCGCCGTAGCCGTACGGCGGCAGGAATTCCAGGTTGTTCTTCACGCAGAGTTCACTCATCTGGATGAAGAGTTCCTCAGGCGGGCAGGGCAGGCCCAGGTACTTGGCCGAACGGACCATGCGGGCAGCGTTCTGGTCGGGCCGGAACATGGCCACGCGGCCGTCCTTCTGCCGGAAGGTCTTGAAGCCTTCGAAGCAGGACATGGCATAGTGCAGCACCTGTGCGAAGGGGTCGAGCGTGAAGGAGAAGGTTTCCGTGGTTTGGGCGGGAGACCAGGCTCCGTCCTTGAAATGCGACACGACAACCGTGCGTGTCCTATAGGCGTCAAAGCCCAAAGTTTTCCAGTCAATCATAGCTATCGGTTTTTATTTTCTTTCGATTCTTTCTGCAATCCAGTCGCCGACCTGCGACGTGGAGAAGGCCTTCCCCCCGTCGGCCAGGTCGTCCGTCACGACACCCGCCGCCAGCGAATCGGCGACGGCCTGCCGGATGGCTTTCCCCTCGGCCATCAGGCCGAAGGCATATTCAAACATCATTGCCGCCGAGAGGATGGCAGCCACGGGATTGGCGATGCCCTTGCCCGCCGCCTGCGGCCACGAGCCGTGGATGGGTTCATAGACCCCGGTCTTCTCGCCGATGGAGGCGGAGGCCAGCAGGCCCATCGACCCGGACACCACGCTGGCCTCGTCCGTGAGGATATCGCCGAAGGTGTTCTCCGTCACGATGACGTCGAAGAACTTCGGCCCGGTGATGAGTTTCATCGCGGCGTTGTCCACGAACATGTAGTCCGTCGTCACCTCCGGATATTGCGGCGCCATCTCCTGGGCGACCTGGCGCCACAGGCGGGACGACTCGAGGACATTGGCCTTGTCCACCACGGTCAGGTGCTTTCTGCGCTGCATCGCAAAAGTGAACGCCTGCTTCAGGATACGCTCGATCTCGTAACGGTGGTAGATATTGGTGTCGTAGGCGGTGTCGCCGCCGTCCAGGCGGCCCTTCTCGCCGAAATACATGCCGCCCGTCAATTCGCGGAGCACAAGGAAATCGGCCCCGTCCACCAGTTCTTCTTTCAGCGGGGATTTGTGGACCAGCGACTTGAAGGTTTCCACGGGGCGCAGGTTGGCATACAGGCCGAGCTGCTTCCGCATGGCCAGCAGGCCCTGTTCCGGGCGCACCCTGGCGGTCGGGTCGTTGTCATATTTCGGATCGCCCACGGCGCCGAACAAGACGGCATCCGCTTCCAGGCAGGTCCGGTAGGTTTCTTCGGGGAAGGCGTTGCCGAAACGGTCGATGGCGCAGGCACCCGCCCAGGCGAAATGCCAGGATACTTCATGCCCGAACCGGCGGCACACGGCATCCACAACTTTTGCGGCCTCTTCCACGACTTCCGGGCCGATGCCGTCACCCGGTAGTTTTGCGATATTCAGTTTCATACTTCAATGATATTTAACATCTTGACTGTTGCCTTGATGGCAGCTTCCGTCTGGTCGGAGTCGATGCCGCGCGTCTTGAAGGCACGGCCGTCCATATCCCAGGAAATGGTTGTCTCCACCAGCGCGTCGGTCTTGCCGCCGGGCGGTATTTTCACCACATAGTCGGTGAGCCGGGGATGTTTCCGGCCCAGCCGGTCGTATATCTTCCAGAGGGCTTTCATGAAGGCGTCGTACTGGCCGTCGCCGGCCGAGGACTCTTCGTATTCCGTGCCCTGGATGTCGATGCGCATGTTGGCCACGGGGCGCATGCCCCGCGCCAGCTGCAGGCTGTAATTGATGATGCGGATGCGCTGTTCCCGGGCCGCCGTGGAATCACTCTTGAGGATGTCGGCGATGATGAACGGCAGGTCCTCCGGACTCAGGGACTCTTTCTTGTCGCCCAGCTCCACCACGCGTTCGGTGACCAGCTTCATCTGCGCGGCGTCGAGCGTGATGCCCAGCGTCTCCAGGTTCTTCATGATGTTGGCCTTGCCGCTGGTCTTGCCCAGAGCGTAATGGCGGTGACGGCCGAAACGCTCGGGCAGCAGGGCGTTCTGGTACAGGCCTCCCTTCTTGTCGCCGTCGGCGTGTACGCCGCTGGTCTGGGTGAACACGAATTCGCCCACCAGGGGCAGATTGGCGGGAATGCGCACGCCGGAGATGGTTTCCACATAGCGGCACACATGCATCAGCTTGCCCTCGTCGAGGGAATTCTCCACATGCAGGTGGTCGTTGAGCAGGCCTACCGCGCTCGATACGGGGAGGTTGCCAGCCCGCTCGCCCAGGCCGTTGACCGTGGTATGCAGGCCCTGCACCCCTGCCTTCACCGCTTCCAGCGCGTTGGCGGCCGCCATGCCGTAATCGTTGTGGGCATGGAAGTCGAAATGGACGCCGGGGTAGCGCTCCACCATCTGGCGGCAGTATTCCGCCGCCATGGCGGGGTTCAGCACGCCGAGCGTGTCGGGGAGCATGATCCGGCGCAACGGTGCATCTTTCAAGGCGTCCATCATGAAATGGACATAGTCGGGCGATGCGGCCATGCCGTCGGACCAGTCTTCCAGATAGAGATTGACTGCCATTCCCTGTGCCACGGCCAGGTCGATGTCGCGCAGGATGTCGTCCCTGTGGGCACGGGGCGTCTTGCCCAGCTGCCCTTCCACATGGCGGAGAGATCCCTTGGCCAGCAGGTTCATCACCCGGCCGCCCACACTGCTTATCCACGCGATGGACCGGCCGCCGTCCACGAAACCGAGGATCTCCACCTGGTCGAGACGGCCCGCCCCGGACGCCCACTGGCAGATCCGGGTACAGGCGGCCTGTTCGCCCGAGGAAACGAGCGCCGACCCCACTTCGATGCGGTTCACCTTCAGTTCCTCCAGCAACAGGCGCGCAATGGCCAGCTTCTCGTCGGCATTGAACGAGACCCCGGCTGTCTGCTCTCCGTCCCTCAGAGTGGTATCCATCACTTCGATCATGCGTTCTCGCGTTCGTACGCCTCGATCTTCGGCCGCTGCTCCAGCAGATAGTCGATGTCGTCGAGGGCGTTCATCAAACAGTATTTCTTGTAGGCGTTCAGTTCGAACCAGACACTGTGGTCCGTCGTCAGGTTGGTCACGGTCTGGTTCGGCACGTCGACCCGCACCCGGGCCGAAGGATCGGCCTTCACCGTGTTGAAGAGTTCCTGGAGGAAGGCTTCGTCCACCACGACGGGCAGCACAAAATTGTTGAGTTCGTTGTTTTTGTGGATATCCGCGAAAAAGCTGGATATCACCACCTTGAAACCATAACCCGCAATCGCCCAGGCCGCATGCTCGCGGCTGGAGCCCGAGCCGAAGTTGCGGCCGGCCAGCAGGATTTCGCCGCTGTAGCGGGGATCGTTGAGCACGAATCCGGGATCGGGTGTACCATCGGCGCGGTAGCGCCAGTCGCGGAACAGGTTTTCACCGAAATAGCGTTCATCGCGTGTGGTCGCTTTCAGGAAGCGGGCCGGGATGATCTGGTCGGTGTCGACGTTCTCCAGAGGAAGGGGAACGCAGGTGCTTTTTATGATGTTGAATTTCTGTTTCATATTGTTCGGGGATCGGTGATGACGCCGGTGACGGCGGCGGCGGCGACGGTGAGGGGACTGGCGAGGAGGGTGCGGGCGCCGGGGCCCTGACGGCCTTCAAAGTTGCGGTTGCTGGTCGACAGGCAGTACTTTCCGGCGGGAACCTTGTCGTCGTTCATGCCCAGGCAGGCCGAACAACCCGGTTGCCGGATAGCAAAACCCGCCTCATGAAGGATTTTGTCGAGTCCTTCGGATTCGATCCGCCGCTGCACTTCCCAAGAGCCGGGCACAAGCCAGGCGACCAGGCCGGGCGCCTTCCGGCGGCCCTTGACCAAGGAGGCGAAGGCCCGGAAATCTTCGATGCGTCCGTTGGTGCAGGCGCCCAGAAACACATAGTCCACCGGCTTGCCGAGCAACTTCTCCCCTGCCTGGAATCCCATGTATTGCAGCGACTTTTCCGCTGCATCGGCAGGGATGGTTCCATCGATGGGCATGGCCATTCCGGGATTGGTGCCATAGGTGATCATCGGAGCGATGTCCGCCGCATCGAATGCGAGTTCCCGGTCGAAGACCGCGTCGTCGCCGCTGCGTAACGTACGCCACCAGGCCACCGCACGTTCCCATTCCTTCCCTTTCGGGGCGAACTCCTTATCTTTCAGGTACGCGAATGTCACTTCATCGGGGGCGATGAAGCCTCCCCTTGCGCCCATCTCAATCGAGAGGTTGCACAAAGTCAGGCGTCCTTCCATCGAGAGGCTGCGGACCGCGCTGCCGGCATATTCCACGAAGTAACCTGTGGCACCGGAAGTGGTCAGCTGCTGCATGAGATAAAGCGCCATGTCCTTGGCCTTGACGCCCGGTCCCAGCTTTCCCTCGATGCGGATGCGCATCGACTGTGGCTTCGGCTGCAGAATGCACTGGGAAGCCATCACCATCTCGACTTCGCTGGTGCCGATGCCGAAAGCCACGGCACCGACCGCTCCGTGCGTGGACGTGTGGGAATCACCGCACACGATGGTCATGCCGGGCAGCGAAAGGCCCCGTTCCGGACCTACGACATGGATGATGCCGTTGCGCGGATCCATCATTCCGTAGTGCGTCAGGCCGAATTCCGCCGCATTGGCGGCCAGGGTCTCGACCTGCTTGCGGGAAACCGGGTCCTCGATAGGCATGTCCTGGTCGTGCGTAGGCGTATTGTGGTCGGGCATGCAGACGATCTTTTCCGGACGGAAACAACGGATGCCCCGTGCGCGAAGGCCGTCGAACGCCTGCGGGCTCGTCACCTCGTGGCAGTAGAGCCGGTCGACATAAAGCTGGTCAGGTCCGTCTTCCACGTGCTGCACGACGTGTGCATCCCATATTTTGTCGAACAGGGTGTTCATTCTTGCTTGAATTTGTTGATACAGTCAATATAGGCTTCCACGGAACCGCTCACGATATCGGTGCTGGCACCGAAGCCGTAGTACAAGTGCCCGGCGTGCTCCACCTGCATATGGACCTTCGCCACGTCGTCGGAACCCTTGGTGATGCTCTGGATCGTGAATTCCTTGATGACCATCTGCCGCTTGATGATGGTCTTGAGGGCATTGATGGCAGCGTCCACCGGACCGTTGCCGACGGCGGCCGCCTCGAATTTCTCCCCTGCGATGTCAAGGCCGATGCTCGCCACGGGACGGACGCCCACGCCGCTGGTCACCTGCAGGAAGTCGAGCTTCACGTGGTGGTTTTCGGAACGATCCATGCCGGCCAGCACCAGGAGGTCTTCGTCGCCGATCTGCTTCTTCTTGTCGGCCAGGCGGAGGAAAGCCTCGTAGGTCTTGTCGAGCTTGTCGTCGCTGAGCTTGACGCCGAGCGCCTCGAGCCGCGTACGAAGGGCGGCATGGCCGCTGCGGGCCGTCAGGACGATGGCGTTGCCGTCGAGGCCGATATCTTTCGGATCGATGATCTCGTAGGTGCTCATGTCCTTGATCACGCCGTCCTGGTGGATGCCGGACGAGTGGGCGAATGCGTTGCGGCCCACGATGGCCTTGTTGGCCTGCACCGGCATGTTCATCAGGCTCGACACCGTGCGGCTGAGCCCGTATATCTTCTTGGCGTTGATGTTGGTTTCCAGGTTGATCTCCTTGTGGCTCTTGAGAATCATGGCGATCTCCTCGAGGGCGGTGTTGCCCGCACGCTCACCCACGCCGTTGATGGTCACTTCACACTGGCGGGCACCGGCCATCAGGCCGGCCATCGAGTTGGCCGTAGCCATGCCCAGGTCGTTGTGGCAGTGGGTGGAGACGATCACCTTGTCGATGCCGTCCACGTGCTCCATCAGGTAGCGGATCTTGGCCCCGTACTCATCGGGCAGGCAATAGCCGGTGGTGTCGGGAATGTTGACTACCGTGGCGCCGGCCTTCACGACGGCCTCGACGACTCGGGCGAGATATTCATTCTCGGTGCGGCCGGCATCCTCGGCGTAGAATTCCACGTCCTCGACATATTTCTTGGCATATTTCACGGCCCGGACGGCCCGCTCGATGATCTCTTCGCGGTTGGAGTTGAACTTGTAGCGGATATGGCTGTCGGAGGTACCGATACCGGTATGGATGCGTTTGTGCTTGGCGTAGCGGAGCGCCTCCACGGCCACGTCGATGTCTTTCTCCACGGCCCGGGTCAGGCCGCAGATCGTCGGCCAGGTCACTGCCTTGGAAATCTCCACCACGGAATTGAAATCGCCCGGGCTGGAGACCGGGAATCCGGCTTCGATCACGTCGACGCCGAGTTCCTCCAGCGCCTTGGCCACCTGGATCTTCTCCACGGTGTTGAGCTGGCAGCCGGGCACCTGTTCCCCGTCGCGGAGAGTGGTATCGAAAATATAAACGCGCTTGTCCATTCCGCAGGCTTATTTGTTGTTTTCAGGACGGAGGGCGCGGACGGTCTCGGCGGTGCGCCACATCTCACTCTCGCGGAGTTCCTTGAGTTCCCGCTCCAGGCCTTCGCGGTAGTCGGGCTTGCTGTTGGCATCGATGGCTATCTGGGCTTCTGTGCCGTTTTTCACCCGCTGGTAGAGCTGCTGCATCACGGGCTTGATGGCATCGTGGAACGGGCCTTTCCAGTCGAGTGCGCCGCGCTGGGCAGTGGTGGAGCAGTTGGCATACATCCAGTCCATGCCCCTGGCCGCGAACAGCGGCATAAGCGACTGGGTGAGTTCTTCCACGGTTTCGTTGAAGGCCTCGGAGGGTGTATGGCCATTCTCGCGGAGCACTTCGTACTGTGCACTGAGCAGGCCCTGGATGGCACCCATCAGCGAGCCGCGTTCGCCTGTCAGGTCGGAAACCGCCTCACGCTGGAAAGTGGTTTCGAAGAGGTAGCCCGAGCCGATGCCGATGCCGATGGCCAGGGTATCCTGGAGGGCATGGCCTGAAACGTCCTGGTACACGGCGTACGATGAGTTGATGCCGCGGCCTTCGAGGAAAAGCGAGCGGACCGTCGCGCCGGAACCCTTCGGGGCCACCATGATCACGTCGATATCTGCCGGCGGGACACAGCCCGTGCGGTCGCTCCAGGTGATGGCGAAGCCGTGCGAGAAATAGAGGGTCTTGCCGGGCTTGAGCAGCGGCTTGATGCGCGGCCACACCGACATCACGGCCGCGTCGGAAAGCAGGCAGAGCACGATGTCTCCCTTTTCCACGGCCTCTTCGATGCCAAAGAGGGTCTCGCCGGGCACCCAGCCGTCGCGGACGGCCTTGTCGAAGGTCTTGCCGGGACGCTGTCCCACGATGACCTTGAATCCGTTGTCTTTCAGGTTGAGCGACTGGCCCGGACCCTGCACGCCGTAGCCGATGCAGGCGATAGTTCTGCCACTGAGCGCCTTGCGCGCCATGTCAAGGGTAAATTCCTCACGGGTCACGACGGTCTCTTCCACGCCGCCAAAATTCATTTTTGCCATAGTGTTGTATTTTTAAATGTTGTTGCTTTCTGTTTCTCTTTCCTGCAGGAATTGTCGCACGTCATCGATCTCCCGGCAGGAGCGCTCGTTGTCGACTTCATAGTACGACTTGATGACGTCCACCTTCTTCTCTATCTGAAGGACGACAGTCTGGATCTGTGCCTCGGCGGCACGGGTGATGATCTTGAACTTGTGGATACCCGCTATCTGAGATGGGTACACCAGCAGTTTCTCGATATTGAGGCTGCGACGGGTAAAGATGCCGGCAATCGCGCTCAGAAGGCCCACCTGATTTTCGGTGTAGGCCGTGATTTCAAACAATTTCTCAGTCTCCATAATTGAACCAGTCTTCATTGTTCAACATGATTTCGTCCACGCTGCTTCCCGGCGGGATCATCGGGAACACCATGCTCTCTTCCCTGACATGCACATCCAGCAGGAAGGGGCCTTCCTGCGCGAACATCTGCCGGATGGCGGACGGCAGTTCTTCCCGCGTCTCCACGTGGAGGCTGGGGATGCCGTAGGCCTGGGCGATGCCCGTGAATTCGGGATTCAGCATGCGGGTGCAGGAATAACGTTCCTGAAAGAAGAGCTGCTGCCACATCCGCACGTTGCCCAGCCAGTTGTTGTTGAGGAGCACGATCTTGACGTCCGTACCCTCCTGCATGATGGTGCCCATTTCCTGGAAGGTCATCTGCAGGCCGCCGTCGCCCAGGAAGACGACCACGGTCCGTTCGGGCGCGGCGATCTTGGCGCCGATGGCGGCCGGCAGGCCGAAGCCCATCGTTCCCAGTCCGCCCGAGGAGATGAAACTGTGCGGCCGGACGAAGCGCGAATAGCGGGCAGCCAGCATCTGGTTCTGTCCCACGTCCGTAACGATCAGGGCCTCGCCTTTCACGGCCTCGGCCACACAGGCCACCACTTCGCCCGGATTGATTTCTCCCGTGCCGGGTTGGATTTCGGGCTCGATGACCTTATGTTTCTCCACCGCGTCGCAGAGGATCGGTTCCATCTGCCACTCGCGGGTGGTACGCGGAGCGATGCGCTCAGTCAAGCCTGCGAGCACTTTGCGGGCGTCACCCACGATGCCCAGGTCCACGGGAACCAGTTTCCCGATCTCGGAAGGATCGATATCGATATGGATGATGCGGGCCTGCCGCGCATAGGTATCCAGTTTTCCCGTCACACGGTCGTCGAATCGCATGCCCACGGCGACCAGCAGGTCGCAATGCTGCGTCATGACATTCGGGGCCAGATTGCCGTGCATGCCCAGCATCCCTTTCAGGTGCGGGTTGCCGGAATCCAGCGCGCCCAGTCCCAGCAGCGTGCTGCCGGCCGGAATGGCACCTTTCTCCAGAAAGGCCGCAAGTTCTTTCTCGGCTCCGGAAAGCAGGATGCCCTGGCCGTAGACCACGAAGGGTTTCCGGGCCTCGTCAATCATCCGCGCCGCTTCATCCAGCTGAGATTCCGAAACCTGCGGATCGGGGACATAGCTGCGGATGAAATGGCAGGGCTTCGGTGCATAGTCCACCAGTCCGGCCTGTGCGTCCTTGGTAAAGTCGAGCACGACGGGACCGGGACGGCCTGTCCGGGCGATATAGAAGGCGCGCGATACGGCCCAGGCCACGTCTTCGGCCCTGCGGATCTGGTAGCTCCACTTCGTGATCGGGGTCGCCATGCCGATCAGGTCGATCTCCTGGAAGGCGTCCTTGCCCAGCAACTGGCAGGGAACCTGCCCCGCCACGACCACGACCGGCGTCGAGTCGATCATCGCATCGGCCACACCCGTCACCACGTTGGTGGCACCGGGGCCCGAAGTCACGAGCACCATGCCCGGAATTCCGGAGGCCCGGGCATAGCCCTGCGCCGCATGGATCGCCCCCTGTTCATGCCGGACCAGCACATGGCGGATTTGTGCCTGATAATTCCAATAGTGGTCATACACCGGCATGATCTGTCCGCCGGGATAGCCGAAAACCACTTTCACCTGTTCTTCCAGGAGAGAACGCCAGAACGCCTCGGCCCCTGTTATCTTCTGTTCCATGGCTCAAAAATTCCTGACGGCGCCCTTGTCGGCCGATGTCACCATCCGGGCGTAGGCCTGGAGGCTCCTGGATACTTCGCGCTGCCGCGCCGGTGCCGTATAGGCCCGGTCGCCGCGTGCTTTTTCTTCTTCGCGGCGCGCTTCGAGCTGCGCGTCGGTGAGACACACCCGGATGGAGCGTGCCGGAATATCAATCTCGATGATATCACCGTCGCGGAGCAATGCCACGGGTCCGCCGGCTGCTGCCTCGGGCGAGATGTGACCGATGCTCAGGCCCGACGTGCCGCCGCTGAAACGGCCGTCCGTCAGGAGCGCGCAGGCCTTGCCCAGGTGCATGGATTTCAGATAGGAAGTCGGATAAAGCATTTCCTGCATGCCGGGGCCGCCTTTGGGCCCTTCATAGAGGATCACCACAGCCTCGCCAGCCTTCACCTGGCCGCCCAGGATGCCCTCGCACGCTGCTTCCTGCGAATCAAACACACGGGCCGGGCCGGAAAAATGCCAGAGCGACGGATCCACGCCCGCCGTCTTCACCACGCAGCCGTCCGGCGCTATATTGCCCCGCAGCACCGCCAGGCCGCCGTCTTTGGTATAAGCATGGGCCAGGTCGCGGATGCAACCTTCGGCACGGTCGGTGTCGAGGGTCTCGTAGCGGCACGACTGGGAACCCATCTCCAGGCTGAAGCGGTTGGCGGGCGCGCTGTGATAGATTTCCTGCGCTTCGGCGCAAGGAGCTTCGGAACGAAGTCCGTAGCGACGGATCGCCTCGCCCAGCGTCATGCCGTCCACGCGGACGGCCGAGAGATCGACCAGGTCACCGGCGGCGAGTTCCTGCAAGATGCCCAGCACGCCGCCGGCGCGGTTGACCTCCTGTACATGATACTGATTCGTATTGGGGGCCACCTTGCACAGGCAGGGAACCTGACGGGAAAGGCGGTCGATGTCTTCAAGGGTGAAATCCGCACCGGCCTCCTGTGCGACGGCCAGCAGGTGCAGCACCGTGTTGGTAGAGCCGCCCATGGCAATGTCGAGCGCCATGGCGTTGAGGAAGGCGGGACGGCTGGCTATGGCGCGCGGCAGCACGCTTTCATCACCTTCTTCATAATAGCGGAGGGCATTGCGGACAATCAGCCTCGCGGCCTGGCGGAAGAGTTCCGTCCGGTTGGCATGCGTAGCCACGATGGTGCCGTTGCCCGGCAGGGCCAGGCCGATCGCCTCCGTCAGGCAGTTCATCGAATTGGCCGTGAACATTCCGGAGCAGCAGCCGCAGCCCGGGCAGGCAGCCGCCTCAACGCACGCCACGGCCGCATCATCGAGCGTGGCATCGGCCGACTGGACCATGGCGTCGATCAGGTCGAGACGGGCGTCTCCCATCACACCGGCCTCCATCGGGCCACCCGACACGAAGACCGCGGGGATGTTCAGCCGCATGGCGGCCATCAGCATGCCCGGCGTAATCTTGTCGCAGTTGCTGATGCAGACCATGGCGTCGGCCTTGTGCGCCTGCACCATATATTCTACGCTGTCAGCGATGATCTCGCGGGAAGGAAGCGAATAGAGCATGCCGTCGTGGCCCATGGCGATACCGTCGTCCACGGCGATGGTATCGAACTCGGCGGCATAGCAGCCCAACTTTTCGATTTCGGCCTTGACCAGCTGGCCGGCCTTGTGCAGGTGCGTATGTCCGGGTACGAACTGGGTGAAGGAATTGACGATCGCGATGACCGGCTTGCCGACTTGCTCCGGACGCATTCCGGCCGCGCGCCACAGGGCACGGGCGCCGGCCATGCGCCGACCTTCAAAGGTGATACTGCTTCTGAGCGGATGTTTCATTTTGTAAGTATATTCATAAAAAATCCCCTTTCCCATGCGAACGGGAAAGGGGTTGGTTTCAATTTATAACTTCACAAGCTTCCCGTTCGCATCACCAGATGCAAATAATAAGGACCAGGACCAGCAGGAAGGACATTGCAGTCATGTCGTTACGCTTGTTTACGCCACAAAGTAATGAATTATAACTTAGAAAAACAAATTTTTTTTCATCAACCATGCCGGGCCGGACCCGGCATCTTGTCCGCCTAGCTGATGAACAAGAGTTCACGGTACTTCGGAAGCGGCCATAACTTGTTGTCTACCAGCTCTTCCAGATTATCAATCGGCTTGCGGAGAGCATTGATTTCCTGGGCGATGCCATAGTAGGCCACCGCCTTCTCATATTCCGCTTCGATAGCATTGGCCCGCTTCCGGTTTTGCCGCATGGCCTCGGCCCGGTCGCTGACCTCCTCGATATAGGCGCTGATTCGATGGACCATGTCCAGTTCGGTGCGGCATTCGTCCTGATTTCCAAACACTTGCTGATGGAGCGCCACCTCCTTGAGCAGAAGGGTCTTATACTCCAGCGCGGCAGGAATGATGTGGTTGACTGCCATGCGCGCCATCACGCGGCTTTCAATCTGTACCTTTTTAATATAAGTATCCCATTTCACTTCGTTACGCGCCAGGAGTTCCTTTTCGGTATAGACGCCCGTGCGGGTGAACATCGCCACGGAGTCGGGACGGGTGAAGGCCTTGAACATCTCGGGCACGCGGGTCTCCACGTCGAGGCCGCGGCGTAAGGCTTCCTGCTGCCATTCGGCGGAATAGCCGTTGCCGTCGAAACACACCACGTCGATGACCGATGCGATGATGGGCTTGAGGGTGTCCATCACGGCCACCTGCAGGGTCTTGCCGGCGGCGAGTTCCCTGTCGAGGGCCTGCTTGAAATCGAGCAGCTGCTCGGCCACGGCTGCATTGAGTGTCGTCAGGGCGCCGGCGCAGTTGGCGCTGGATCCGACGGCGCGGAACTCGAAGCGGTTGCCGGTAAAGGCGAAGGGCGAGGTGCGGTTGCGGTCGGTATTGTCGACGAATATCTCGGGAATCTCGATCAGGCCTACGCTGCGGCCCTTTTTGCCGGCGATCTGGATCGGCGTGTCGGAGGGCACTTCCAGAATCTTGTGCAGCACGGCGGTCATGGTCCGGCCCAGGAAGGCGGAGATGATGGCCGGCGGGGCCTCGTTGCCGCCGAGGCGATGGGCGTTGGTAGCGCTGGCGATGCTGGCTTTGAGCACGGAGTTGTGCCGCTGCACGGCTTTCAGCACGTTGACGAAGAAAGTGAGGAAGAGCAGGTTGCCTTCCGGATCGCGACCCGGTGCCATGAGCATGCGGCCCGTATCGGTACCCAGCGACCAGTTGCAGTGCTTGCCCGAGCCGTTGATGCCGTCGAAGGGCTTCTCGTGCAACAAAACCACGAAGCCGTGACGATGGGCAACATCGTGCATCAGGTTCATCACCAGCTGGTTCTGGTCGTTCGACAAGTTGGCTTCGCCGAAGATGGGGGCCATCTCGAACTGGTTGGGCGCCACTTCGTTGTGGCGGGTCTTGAGGGGAATGCCCAGCCGGAGGCTTTCGACTTCCAGCTCCCGCATGAAAGCCGCCACGCGGGCGGGGATTGCGGCGAAATAATGGTCGTCAAGCTGCTGGCTCTTCGACGACATGTGCCCCATCAGGGTCCGGCCGGTAATCATCAGGTCGGGCCTTGCCGCATACAGATCCTCGTCGACCAGAAAATATTCCTGTTCCCAGCCCAGGTTGCATTGCACCTTGCTTGCCTCGGGGTCAAAGAGCCGGACGATGGGCAGGGCCGCGTCGCTGATGGCCTTGATGGAGCGTTTGAGCGGCGTCTTGTAGTCGAGGGCTTCTCCCGTGTAGGCGATAAACACCGTGGGGATGCAGAGCGTGTCCCATTGGATGAAGACGGGGGACATGGGGTCCCAGGCGGTATAGCCGCGGGCCTCGAAGGTCGCGCGGATGCCGCCGTTGGGGAACGACGACGCGTCCGGCTCCTGCTGGACAAGGGCCTTTCCGTCAAAAGACTCGATGACACCGCCATGGCCGTCCATGTCGATGAACGAGTCGTGTTTCTCGGCAGTGCCTTCGGTCAGGGGCTGGAACCAGTGGGTGACATGGGTCACGTGGTGTTCGAGCGCCCATTCTTTCATGCCGCGGGCCACGCCGTCGGCCGTCTTCCGGTCAAGGGGCTTTCCTTCGTCGATACACTCGAAGAGCGCCTGCAGCGTCTCCGGATCCAGGTACTTCCGCATTTTGGCGCGGTCAAACACGCGCTCAGCGAAATATTCAGAGATTTTTTCCTCGGGGATTTCCACGGCGGGCGCCTTCTTGACGAAAGCTTTCCTCACCAGATCGGTGCGGTCGATACTCATAAGGCTTCAGGATTTGAAGTCGTAAAGATAGTGTTTTTCGGGAATTCTTGCGTATCTTTGAAAAATGAATCGGGAAAAAGAAATCGCGCGCGTAACCCTGGCGGGCAGTGTGGTCAACCTGCTCCTGGTGTGCCTGAAATTCGTGGCTGGCATAGCCGGGCACAGTGCCGCCATGATCTCGGATGCCGTACACTCGGTTTCCGACTTCGTGACCGATATCGTGGTGCTGGTCTTCGTGCGCATCAGCGGCCGTCCCGAAGACGAAGACCATGACTACGGCCATGGCAAATACGAGACGGTGGCAACGCTCTTCATCGGCCTGGCGCTGGCCGCAGCCGCCATCGGCATCGTGGTCTCCGGGGGCACCAAACTGGCGGCCTGGATCCAGGGCGAAGACCTGCCGGCACCCGGGAAGCTGGCCCTCTGGGCAGCGCTCATTTCCATCGCCGTCAAGGAAGCCCTCTATCAATATACGCGCATCAAGGGAGAGAAACTGAATTCCCCGGCACTCCGGGCCAATGCCTGGCACCATCGTTCCGACGCATTATCTTCTATAGGTGCAGCAATCGGCATCGGCGGCGCCATCCTGCTGGGCGACCGCTGGACGGTCCTCGACCCGCTGGCCTCGATCGTCGTGGGCGCGATGCTGGTCAAGGTGGCCTGGAGCCTGCTCGGCCCGAGTTTCGGCGAACTGACCGACCAATCCCTGCCCGAGAAGACGGAAAAAGAAATGCTCGGGATCATCCAGAGCGTGGACGGCGTGAGCGACCCCCACAAGCTCCGCACCCGCCGGATCGGCAACCGCATCGCCGCCGAAGTCCACATCCGCCTCGACGGCCGTCTGACTCTCGCCGAAGCCCATGAAAAAGCCACAGAAGTGGAACGCCGCTTCCATGAGCATTTCGGCCCCGAATCCCACATCATCGTGCACATGGAGCCGGTGAAGTAGGCCCTGCTTTTCTGTCAGTTACCGGCTGGCTGCAGCGCGGCTCTTGCTGACAAGGACCACGCCGCTGACGACCAGGACAGTGGCCAGGATCTTTTGCCAGGTGAGGGCATCAACGCCCAGGATGATGCTCAGGGCGGTGGCCAGGATGGGCTGGAAATAGGAGTACATGCTGACCAGCGTGGGGCGGATGCGTTTCTGTCCGTAGGGAATCAGGAAATAGGCCACGAAAGTGGCAAAGAAAACGAGATAGCCGATCTCCAGGCCCACCTTCGGAGTGATGGCCGCATAGTCGGTGGTCAGCAGTCCCCTGGCCGCGAAGGGCAGGCACATCAGCAGCGAGAAGAGGAACATCCACTTCATGAACGTCACCACATTGTATTTGGAGATGAGCGGACGGAACAGGGCCAGGTACAATGCGAAGCAAAGACTGTTGAGCAGCAGCAGGACGATACCGGCCGGGGTGGTGGCACTCGCGCCGCCGGCGTGGGCCGAGTGCAGGATCAAATAGAGGATGCCTCCGAAACTCAATGCCACGCCCCCGGCTTTCATGCCCGTGATGGGCTCCTTCAGGAACAGGAAAGCGAAGATCATCGTAAAGATGGGGCCCAGCGTGCCCAGGATGGCCGCATCGATGGCGCTGGCCATCGTGATGCCTTCCAGGAAGGTGATTTGCGTCAGGAACAGCCCCAGCAGCGACGCCAAGGCAATCTTCCCAAAGTCGCCCCGGTCAATCTTTTCCTTCGGCAGGAAGAGGGACAGCATCCAGAACAACGCCGTTGCGCCCATCGCCCGGAAAGCAAACAGTACGATCGGCGACACCAGCGCACTGTTGGCGATATCCTTGCAAAACACAAGGTTCAGCCCGAAGATGACGTACGCACCCCCGACCGCCAGATGTCCCGCTAGTTTTTCCTTAGCCATGCATGCTTCTGCTTTGTCGGCGCAAAGATACGAAAAGTCAGAAACATAGACATGACCCGTGGCAGCAGACCAAAGCCTAGCAGTTTTCCAGCTCAGCGACGTGGCGCGAGGCCTGGCCGATGCTTTCGCGGACGAAGTAGCGGCAGGACTTCAGGAAGCGGGCGTCACGCTGGCTGTCGAGCAGCAGCAGGTAAGCCATGATGATGTAGCTCAAGACTTCGGTCAGCGCGCGGGTGCAGTGCTCGAAGCGCTCGGTCGTGGTTCCTTCGCCAGCGGCCAGATCGTAAAAGCGCTTGTAGAGCGCGGTGGCCTGGCGGAGGACCTCGACGCATTTCTGCTGTTCAGCGTCCGGAGCAGCAGCCAGCGCCTCGCTCACGCGGGCGTCATAGCCTTCAATCTGTTTCAGATAGGCACCGTTGGCGATGCCCTTCATGGCGGCCACCACCTGCAGCTGGCTCGTACCCTCGTAGATGGAGAGGATGCGGGCGTCGCGGTAAAGACGCTCGCAAGCATATTCTTTCATAAAACCGCTGCCACCATGGACCTGGATGCAGTCGTAGGCGCACTGGTTGGCATATTCGCTGGCATTGAGCTTTACCAGCGGTGTCAGGATGTCGGCGATGCGGGAGGCCGGCTTGGAGCTGGCGGCCAGATCGACGTAGCGGGCGGTCTCGTACATCAGGCTGCGGACGCCGTCGGTACGGGCGCGCATCTGGGCAAGCAGGTCCTGGACGGCCACGAACTGATTGATGGCGTGGCCGAACTGCTCGCGGGAAGCAGCGTAAGCCTCCGCTTCGCGACAGGCAGCTTCGCACAGGCCGATAGACTGGGCGGCGACACCCAGACGGGCGCCGTTCATCAGCGACATCACATATTTGATCAGGCCCAGGCGGCGCTCACCCACGATCTGGCACGGCGCGTTCGTAAACTGCAGTTCGCAGGTCGGCGAACCCTTGATGCCCATCTTGTTCTCGATGCGACGCACGGTCATGCCGCCGTCTGCCTTGTCGAACACGAAGTACGATAGGCCGCGGCCGTCGTTGGTCCCCTCCTCGCTGCGGGCCAGCACCAGGTGCAGGTCGGCGTCACCGTTGGTGATGAAACGCTTCACGCCGTTCAGGCGCCAGCAACCAGCCGCTTCGTCGTAGGTAGCCTTCAGGCGCACGGACTGCAGGTCGCTGCCGGCGTCGGGCTCGGTGAGGTCCATCGAGCAGGTGGCACCCTGCCAGATGCGCGGCAGGTATTTCTCTTTCAGTGCGTCGGAGCCGAATTCCTGGATGGTGTCGGCGCAGTCTGTCAGGCCCCAGATGGTGGCGAAGCCCACGTCGGCGCGGGCGATGATCTCGGCGGCCATCACGACAGCGGCGCGCGGCATGTTGAGCCCGTTGTAGCGGCGCTCCAGCGAAATGCCGTAGAGGCCCGACTGGATGAGGGCATCAAGGTTGCGGCGGGTACCGGGTGCATACTGGACGCGGCCGTTCTCGAGCTTCGGGCCCAGATGGTCGACTTCCCCGGCATTGGGCGCAATGACCTCGCCGGCGATTTCACCCACCAGGTTCATCACCATGTCGTACTGATTCACAGCCTCTTCGGCGGAAGCGGGAGCTTCGGGATGCTGGCCTGCCTCGGCGAAATCCTTCTCCTTGACGGCGACCACCTTTTCCATTTCGGGATGATGGAGGTAGAACGACAGGCTCTCGTTATCGGTATAGAAATTCATGATTACTTCAGATTATTTTTGTAACAAGCCATAAATTGCGGGATGACGGTCATCACGTCGCCGACGATGGTGTAGTCGGCGATGGCGTTGATCGGTGCCTCCGGATCGGTATTGATGCTGATGATCTTGGCGCTCTGCTCCATGCCGGCGCGGTGCTGGACGGCGCCGCTGATGCCGCAGGCGATGTAGAGCTTCGGGCGGACGGTCACGCCGGTCTGGCCGATCTGGCGGTCGGCTTCGGTGAAACCGGCGTCCACGGCGGCGCGGGTTGCGCCGACGCTGGCCCCGATGAGGCGGGCGAACTGGTGGAGCAGCTGGAAGTTCTCGCGGCTGCCCATGCCGTAGCCGCCGGCCACGATGATCTGGGCGCCCTTGATGTCGATCTTCTGCTCTTCGATCTCCCGACTGAGGATCTCGACGGCCTTGTCGGCGGCGGCGAGCGAAGCCTCAACGGCGACCGGGACTATAACGCCTTTGTGTGCGGGATCGAAAATCTCTTTCTTCATGACGCCCTCGCGGACGGTAGCCATCTGAGGACGGGTCTCGGGACAGACGATGGTGGCGATGATGTTGCCGCCAAATGCCGGACGGATCTGCATCAGGATGTCATCGTAGTGCTTGCCGGTCTTGGGATCGTCGTGCGCACCGATTTCGAGCTGGGTGCAGTCGGCGGTCAGGCCGCAGCGCAGGAACGAGGCGATGCGCGGCGCCAGGTCACGGCCTACGCTCGATGCTCCGAAGAGCACGATCTGAGGCTCCTCCCGCTGGATGAGTTTCGACAGCACGTCGAAATGCGGAAGGGTGCGGTACGGCGACAGACGGCTGTCGTCGGCCAGGAACACGTCGTCCACGCCATAGGGATAGAGCGATTCGGCAGCGGCTTTCACATTGCTGCCCAGCACGGCGGCCTGCAGGCGGCAACCCAGGCGGGTGGCCAGCAGGCGGCCTTTGGTGCAGAGCTCGAGGCTGATGTCGGCGATGGTATTCTTCTCCGACAACTCGCAATATACTAATACGTTGTTCATCGTTTTCAAAGCTTAAGCGGGTTACAGGATGTGCTCTTTGATCAGTGTGGCCGAAAGTTCGTTCAAGGCAGCCTCGGTGGGTTCGAGCACCACCGATTCCTTGTGCGCGAGCACCACGTTTTCAATCTTCTTCACCTTGGTCGGCGAGCCCTTCATGCCCAGCCGGTCCATGTCGGCGTCGATCATGTCTGCATTCATCATGCGGACCTCTTCCTTGGCCAGGCGCAGCATCCGGTGCACGTTCGGGAAACGGCAGTCAGTAGCGGCGGATGTGACAGTCACCAGCGCGGGCAGCTGCGCCTTGACGCATTCCGTACCGTGTTCGAGACGGCGGCGGATGGTGATGGATTTCTCATCGACGGCGAGCAGTTCCTCGGCATAGGTCACCTGAGGGATCTCCAGTTTTTCGGCCACCTGCGGACCCACCTGGGCGGTGTCGCCGTCGATGGCCTGACGGCCGCCGAAAATCAGGTCGACCTGTCCCAGCTGGCGGATGACCTGCGACAGGGCATACGAGGTAGCCAGCGTATCCGCGCCGGCAAAACGCATGTCGCTCAGCACCAGTCCGTCGTCGGCGCCGCGGTTGCGGGCGTCTCTGACGATCTCGGCGGCGCGGGGCGGGCCCATGGTCACCACGGTCACCGTGGCACCGGGCATCTGATCTTTGACGCGCAGCGCCATTTCCAGGGCTTTCAGGTCTTCGGGGTTGAAGACGGTCGGCAGGGCGGCCCGGTTCACGGTACCGTCCGGATTCATGGCATCGGCTCCGACATTGTGCGTGTCGGGAACCTGCTTGGCCAATACTACGATTTTAAAAGACATATCTTGAAGTATCTGTTTTCAAAGGGTTGATCAGTTGATGGCCAGGCCGCCGTCGCAGCTGATGACCTGTCCGGTCACGTAGCCGGCCAGCTCGCTGGCCAGGAAGAGCGACACGTGGGCCACATCGGTGTCGAGTCCGCCGCGATGGAGCGGAATCTGCTTCATCCATTCCTTGCGGACTTCTTCGGAAAGCTGGCGGGTCATCGGGGTCTCGATGAAACCGGGAGCCACGGCATTGCAGCGGATGCCGCGCGAGCCGAGTTCCTTGGCGATGGAACGCGTGAAGCCGATGATGCCGGCCTTGGAGGCGGCATAGTTGCACTGGCCGGCGTTGCCGTTCAGTCCCACGATGGAACTGATGTTGATGATGGAGCCGGAACGCTGCCGCATCATCATCGGCGCGAAGGCCTTGGTATAGTTGAACACCGAGCGGAGGTTGACGGCCAGCACGGCATCCCAGTCCTCGACGCTCATGCGGAGGATGAGCTGGTCCTTGGTGATGCCGGCGTTGTTGACCAGCACGTCAAGGCGACCGTAGTTGTCAGCCACCCACTGGGCCACGTCCTGGGCCTGGGCGAAATCGGCGGCATTGGATGCCACGAAATCGGCCCGCACGCCCTTGGCGCGGAGTTCGGCCAGCAGCGACTCGCTGTTCTCGTTGGCCTGGAGGTCGGTGAAAATGATATCGGCACCCTCTTCTGCGAACAGGAGGGCATGGCTGCGCCCGATCCCGCGCGATGCGCCGGTGATGAGGGCGGTCTTGTTTTCGAGGAGTTTCATAGTTTACTGTTTATCAACCAACATGAAGATCAGACTGCCCTTGACGCAAAGCTTGCCTTCGACGCGGGCTTCGGCATCGACGAAGAAGGTCAGGCCGCGGCGGCTGGCGATCTTGCTCGTCACGGTCACGGTGTCACCGGGGCGTACTTGGTTCTTGAAACGCACGTCGTTCATGCCGGCATAGAAGGTCAGACGGCCCGGGAGTTCGTCGAGCATCAGCGGAGCGGAGCACTGTCCCATGATCTCGCACAGGATGACGCCGGGGACCACCGGATAGCCCGGGAAATGTCCCTGCACGAAGTATTCGTCACCACGCACGTGATAGTGTCCGATGGCGGTGTCGCCCTCCATCGTCATGTCATCGACCAGGAGCATCGGCTCGCGATGGGGCAGGTAGTTCTTGATTTCTTCTCGTGTCATATCGTTGATTTTTATTTAATTATATTCTTCTCAAGGCCACGCAGGCGTTCTGGCCTCCGAAACCGAAGGAGTTGCTGATGGTCAGGTCGGCGGTGTAGTGGCGGGCCGTATGCGGCGTATAGTCAAGGTCGCAGTCCGGATCGGGCACGTCGAGATGGATGGTCGGGGCCACCTTGCCGGTCTGCAAGGTCTTGGCGCAGACAATCAGTTCGACGGCGCCGGTGGCACCGAGCATGTGGCCCATCATCGACTTGGTGCTGCTGATGACGGCTTTCCGTGCATCAGCTTCGCCCAGGGCCTGCTTGATGGCCAGGGTCTCGGCCTTGTCGTTGAGCGGCGTGCCGGTTCCGTGTGCGTTGATATACAATTTTTCACCCGCCTTGTAACCGGCCTCGTCGAGGGCCTGGCGGATGCATGCCGTAGCGCATTTTCCGTCGGAACGGGGCGCCGTATAGTGATAAGCGTCGCAGGTGTTGCCATAGCCGCAGACCTCCGCATAGATGTGCGCCCCGCGGCGGCGGGCCAGGTCGTAATCTTCAAGGATCATGATGCCGGCGCCTTCGCCGATCACGAAGCCCTTGCGGCGGGCGTCGAACGGCAGGGAAGCTGCCATCGGATCTTCGCTGGTGGTCAGGGCCTTGCTGTTGGAAAAACCGGCAATGGCCATCGGGCAGAGCGCCGCCTCGGCGCCGCCGGTGATCATGGCTTCGGCCCGTCCTTCGCGGATCAGGCGGTATGCTTCCCCCACGGAGTGGGTTCCGGTCGCACAGGCTGTCACCACCGGAAGGTTCGGACCTTCGGCGTGGAAGACGATGGCCGTGTTGCCCGACGCGATATTGGCGATCATCTCAGGGATGAAAAGCGGCGAAACGCCGCGGGCACCCTCCGCGAGCATCGCGGCGTGCTCCCGGCAGAAAGTCTGGATGCCGCCGACCCCGGAACCGATGGCACAGCCGAAACGGGAAGGATCGATGTCCCTGCCCGCTTCCAGGCCGCTGTCGCGCATGGCCTGCGCCGTGGCGGCGATGGCATAGAGCGCATAGCGGTCGTTGTGGCGGATCATGGCGCGGTCGATGCCGTAATCCTCCGGATGGAAATCCTTCACCTCGGCACCCACATGCACGGGCAGTTCCGTCGTGTCAATGGCTTTGATATAGTCAATGGCACAACTGCCTTTCAGCAGCTCCGCCCACATGGTATCGACGTTGTTGCCCAGGGGAGAGATGACGCCCAGGCCGGTGATGACGACGCGTTTCATGCCTGTCCCTCCCCGTCGCTATATTTGATGGCAGACCAGTCGAGCAGCGCGGCAGCCGTCACGAAGCCACCGCCAAAGGTGCTGAGCATCAGCTTCATTCCGTCTTTCAGCCGGCCTTCGCGCGAAAGCTCGTCGATCAGGATGCCGACGCTGGCAGAAGAAGTGTTGCCATACTTCTGGATGTTCGTGGGGAATTTCTCTTCGGGCTGCTCCAGGTGCTGACGGATGCACGAGATGATGCGCAGGTTCGCCTGGTGCAGCAGATACAGGTCGATGTCGTCGCCTTTGAGACCGTTTCTCTCCAGCAGCGTGTCGACGTCCCGGATGCACGATTCGACGGCGATGCGGAACACCTCACGGCCTTCCATCACCAGCGGCATGGTCTTTTCCTCCACGCGGTCGAAGGGCGTCGGCTCGAGGGAACGCTTGTAGTACATGACATCGGTATGAGCCTCGCCCGTTACGCGGAAATCGCGGAAACCCTCCCCTTCCGTAAGGACCATCGCCGCAGCGCCGTCGCCGAAGAGCACACAGGTCGAACGGTCGTGCCAGCTGGCGAAGCGGGACGGCTGTTCGGCCGCCACGAGCAGAATGTTATGGGCCTTGCCGGTCTTGATGAAAGCATCTGCGATGTCCAGGCAATAGACCAGGCCCGCGCAGGCGCCGTTCATGTCGAAGGTCGGGCACTGCATGCCCAGCTTGCCAATCAGGATGCTGCCCAGCGAGGGGGACACGTAGCTGTTGGCCACGTTCGAGCAGATGAGGTAATCGATATCTTCGGGGTGAAGGCCCGACGATGCGAGGGCCTTCAGGGAGGCTTTCAGTGCCAGGTCGCGCAGGGTCTCATGGCTGAGGAGGCGGCGCGTGCGGATGCCGGTACGGGTGGTGATCCATTCGTCACTGGTTTCAAGGAAACCGGCCAGCATCGCATTGGTAACTTCTTTTTCAGGCAGGGCACTGCCTGTTCCTATGATTTTCATATTAAATTTTATACTTTTGCATTTTGCACACTTGCTCAAAACGAAACGACTTGGAAGCACCTAAATATTTACTTCACAGAACCTTCCTTTTGGAATCCATCGCCTTTGTGGTGGCGTTTTCCCTGGTTTTCCTGCTCACCTATCATCCTTTCTCCCAAACCGTATGGATCGGACTCAACCCAGATGTGCTGCTGCCCACGCTTCTTTTCTACCTCTCCAGTATCGGTATCCTGCTGGTCAGCAAGTTCAGCCTGATGTACTACCAGCTGGCCCACACGGTGTCGGTACGCAAGTACCTGTTCTGGGTGCTGGGGGAGTTCATCGCGATCGCCGTGGTCTATCTGCTTTTTACGCGCCACTGGTTCCATACGGACATCCCGATCACGCTGCGCCTGGTAGCCTACACATCCCTTTGCGTGGGACTGATCCTGGCCATTCCCTATATCATCTTCACGTTGCTGGCGGCCAACAAGGCCAAATCTGAAGACATCGAGGCGCTGGAACTCAAGCTGAAAGAGGAAACACCCGCGCAAACCTCTTCGGTAATCCACTTCTACGACTACACCGGAGCGCTGAAGATTTCGATTCCGTCCGAGCGTATCTATTACATCGGATCCCAGGACAATTATGTGGAGATCCGTTACGAACTGGATGGCAAGCTGCTCAATTATCTGATGCGCTGCCGTACCACCCGTCTCGAGAAACAATTGGAAGGAACCTCGCTCATCCGCTGTCACCGCTCATTCATCGTCAATATCGACAACGTAACGCAGCTCAGGCGGGAAAATGCACACGTGTTTCTGGAGCTTTCCCATCCGGAAGCCAGAAAGATTCCGGTTTCCAAGAGTTACTACGAGGCGATCCAGGAAAGATTGGACCGGACCGCCTCATAGCGATACCTCTTATTAGTTGGCGCGTGCAGCGATGTACTCAATGGCGTCGTTCACCGTCTTGATGCCCATTGCATCTTCGTCGGAGATCTTCAGGCCGAACTCCTTCTCGAAGTCCATGATCAGCTCGACCGTGTCGAGGGAATCAGCACCCAGGTCCGTCGTGAAGCTGGCGGAGGGGACGACCTCTTCCTGAGGGCAACCGAGTTTGTTGGAGATGATGTTGACAACTTTCTCTTCAATCGTAGCTTTTTCCATTTTTTCAGATTTTAAGTAATTATCGGCGGCAAAGGTAACCATCCCCGCTTTTGTTTGTATGCCCCTTCGCGGGGATTGTGGCGAAAGGACGGGTTTTAGGGGCGAATGACAGGGTTTTGTGGCGAATGAAGCGTTTTTTTTCTTACATTTGTTGACTGTAGGAACGGCTTTTTGAACGTTGCAACCATGAAAAAATCACTCTTCCTCCTGCTCTGCGCCGCACTCATCCTGGGCTGCGCAGCCCCCGAAAAGAAAACACAGGAACCCGCCCCGCAACCCGAAAGGGAAGACGAAAACGGCCTGGCCTTCGCCGCCCTTTCCGTCATCAACATGCGCGAAGATCCCAACTATGCCGCCGAACTCGGCACCCAGGCATTGATGGGCACGCCCGTCAAAGTACACTATCACGACAACGGCTACTGGGTGAACATCGAGACCCCGGACGGCTACAAGGCCTGGGTCAACGAGATGGCCATCGTGCCCGTCGACCAGGCGCGCCTCGACGCATGGAAAGCGTCGAAACGCATGGTCGTCACCAATTACTATACATTCTTCCTGGATGCACCCCGGCCCGATGCCCATCACGTAAGCGACGGCGTATGGGGCGACATCGTGGAATATGTCGGCGCGACGGGCAAATATACGGAAGTGGCGCTCCCCGACGGAAAGCACGCCTTCGTCCCGACCGCCGACGTGACGGAGCTCCGCTCCTGGGTAGACAGCCGCAAGGCCGTCATCCCGGCTGATGCGCCGCAAAGCGATGTGGAGAAAGCGCGCCAGCTGATCCTCGAGACCGCCAGGACCTTTGTCGGCGTGCCCTACCTCTGGGCCGGCACCTCCATCAAGGGCGTAGACTGCAGCGGCTTCGCCAAGACCGTCTATTTCCTCAACGGCTACATGCTCCTGCGCAACGCCTCCCAGCAGTTCAAGACCGGCGAGCCGGTCGATGTGTCGGAAGGCCTCGGCAACCTGCAGCCGGCCGACCTGGTGTTCTTCGGCACCGAAGCCACCGACGAGAAGCCGGTCCGCATCACGCACGTGGCCATCTACATGGGCGACGGCAAGATCATCCACTCGTCGCAGGTCGTCCGCATCAACAGCCTGGTCGAAGGCGAACCCGACTACTACAGCCGCAAACCCATCCGCGCCTGCCGCATCCTCGGCAACCAGGACTGCGACAAGGGCGTGGTATCCATCGCAAATAGCAATATATACTTTTAATCATATGAGCGATCGCAGAACATTCCTCAAGACGGCGGGCCTGATGACGGCCGGCGCCGCACTCTTCAACCCTGCCAGCCTGTTTGCAAAAGCCGATGCCGCCAAAAAGAAATCGGGCAGCAAGAAACTCGAACTCGCCTGGGAAGACTTCCAGGGCATCATGAAGTTTACCTTCACCATCTCGGGCAGCTCCCGCACCACCACGCCCATCGTCATCACCCGTCTCAGCTGGGACGGCTACGTGGGCTACGGCGAGGCCGCCATGCCGCCGTACCTGGGCGAAACGCAGGCCTCCTGCCATGAATTCTACAAGAAGGTCATCGACAACGTGCTGCCGAAATTCGACAACCCGTTCCGCGTCGAAGACATCATGGCCGCCGTCGACAAGCTTACGACCAACAACACGGCCGCCAAGGCTTCCATCGACATCGCCCTGCACGACCTGGTGGGCAACATCTTCGGCCAGCCCTGGTGGAAGATCTGGGGCTTCAACCCGGACGATGCGCCGTACACCTGCTACACCATCGGCTACGATGCCAGCGACGAGATGGTCAACACCAAGATCGACGAAGCCAACTGGAACAAGATCATCAAGGTGAAGCTCGGCATGAGCGAGGCCGAAGACAAGCGCATGATCAACCTGATCCGCGCCCGCGACAACCGCCCCATCGTGATCGACGCCAACCAGGGCTGGAAAGACAAATACTACGCCCTCGACATGATTCACTGGCTCGCCGAACGCGGCGTGGAGATGATCGAGCAGCCTATGAGCAAGCTCATGCTCGACGAGACCGCCTGGATCACCGAGCGCAGCCCGCTGCCCGTCATGGCCGACGAATCCTGCCAGCGCATCTATGACATCCCGAAGCTCAAGGGCGCCTTCCACGGCATCAACATCAAGCTGATGAAGTGCACCGGCCTCTGGGAGGCCCGCCAGATGGTCACCATGGCCGAGCAGAACCACATGAAGCTCATGGTCGGTTGCATGACCGAGACCTCCGTCGCCATCTCGGCCGCCGCCCAGATTTCCCCGAAGGTCATCTGGGCCGACCTCGACGGCAACTATCTCCTCGGCAACGACTGCTTCGACGGCATGAAACTCGTCGACGGCAAGATCACCCTCGCCGACAAGCCTGGCCTCGGCCTCACCAAGAAACCCGGCATCATCAGCATCTAGGAAGGGACGAAAGTCACTTCCAGACCGTCACGGTTTGCGCGGATCAGATAAATACCCGTGCGGCCGTGCTTCAGGACGTTGCCGGAGGGATTGCCGGTATAGAGATCGATGCCGTCGACCGTCGTGTGATAGTCGCAGTGCGTGTGCCCCGCGAATACGGCTTCAACACCATACTCCTTGAGCAGCCCCAGATATCGGCTGCGTTTCTCCATGCTGAAATTGAAATAGTCTTCCGGCTCGTCGAGCGACTCCCGGACGATTGGACAATGCACGAACAGGAAGATGTGCCGCACGCCCCGCGCGTTACGTGCTGCAGCCAGCTCTTGCAAGAGCCAGTCCCACTGCGCGTCCTCGGCTTCCTCATCTCCTTCCTTGATGCAGTTCGTATCGATGCCGATGAAAACGCAGTCGCGCACACGACGGGAGAAATGCTCGTAGCCGCGCAGCCTCAGGTAGTTCTCCCGCCGTTCCGGCGAATATCCCAGCATGTCGTGGTTGCCAGGAACCAGCAGCACAGGCATCTCCAGAGTCGCCAGGTTCCGCGCGAAGATAGCATACTGCAGCGAATCGTCCGGATTGTCGATAAGGTCGCCCGTGATGATAACGACGTCGGGCTTCAGCATGTTGGCCGCCGCCATGGCTTTCTGCATCAGCGTGTCCGACTGGCTGAAAGGGGGTGTTTTGTCGCGAAACCCGACCTGCGGATCGGTCATATGGACGAACGTAACCGGCTGCGAGCAGGCAGCGGCTAAAATCGCCAAAAGAAAAACTCCGGCAACGGAATACCGCAGAGAAAAAAGCCTCATGATGCAGAAATTTGAACATACAAAGATAACAAAAAACTCACCGCCGTCTGGCAGTGAGTTTTTTTGTGTCGGGAAGAGGTGACTCGAACACCCGACCTCTGCGTCCCGAACGCAGCGCGCTAGCCAACTGCGCCACTTCCCGAGGTCCCGAATTGGGACTGCAAAGATAGTAAAATTATTTAAGATTGTTCAAAATAATATTCCAAAGCACGATTCCGATGGAAACAGACACGTTGAGGGAGTGCTTGGTGCCATATTGCGGGATCTCCAGACAGGCGTCGGAGGCATCGACCACATCCTGGGCGACGCCCTTCACTTCGTTGCCGAAAACCAGCGCGTAGCGCCGTCCTTCCTCAGGCCGGAAATCCTGCAGTTGGGTTGCGTGCTCCGCTTGTTCCACGCTGACGATGGTGTAACCTTCTTCACGGAGCTTTGTGACGGCGGCGAGCGCCGTTTCGCAGTATTCCCAGTCCACGCTGAATTCCGCGCCGAGGGCAGCCTTGTGGATTTCCGGGGTGGGCGGCGTGGCGGAAATGCCGCAGAGGAAAATGCGGCCGATGCGGAAGGCGTCGCAGGTGCGGAAGGCGGAGCCGATGTTGTGCTGGCTGCGCACGTTGTCGAGCACCAGCACATACGGCGCTTTTTCGGCTTCCTTGAACTGATCGACGCTGATCCGGCCCAGTTCGCTGTTCAACAGTTTTCTAAACATTATTCCTGAATTTGGCGAGGCAAATATAGGAAATTGTTTTATCTTTGTAATCTATAGATAGTTTTTGGCAATATCATCAACTGTTATCATATGAAACAAGACGTTCAAATATCTGATCTGATCCGCAAGGAAGAGGCTCGCCAGAGTGAAGGCATCGAACTGATTGCATCTGAAAACTTCGTCAGCAAGCAGGTGCTCGAAGCGCTGGGCAGCGTATGTACCAACAAGTACGCAGAGGGCTATCCCCGCGCCCGTTACTATGGCGGATGCGAAGTGGTCGACCAAATCGAGCAACTGGCCATCGACCGCCTATGCCAGCTCTTCGATGCAGAGTACGCCAATGTCCAGCCGCACTCCGGTGCGCAGGCCAACATGGCCGTATTCTTCACCTGCCTCCAGCCCGGCGACACCTTCATGGGTCTCGACCTGGCACACGGCGGCCACCTTACCCACGGCTCTCCGGTCAACATGTCGGGCAAGCTGTACCACGCCATCGGCTACCAGCTCAACAAGGAAACGGGACTGGTGGACTATGATGACATGGAGCGCAAGGCCCGCGAATTCAAGCCGAAGCTCATCATCGGCGGCGCTTCCGCTTACTCCCGTGAATGGGATTGGGAGCGGATGCGTGCCATCGCCGACGAAGTGGGTGCCATCTTCATGGTCGATATGGCACACCCCGCCGGCCTGATTGCCGCAGGCCTGCTGAAGAACCCTGTGAAATACGCTCACATCGTGACCTCCACCACGCACAAGACCCTCCGTGGCCCGCGCGGCGGCGTCATCCTCATCGGCAAGGATTTCGACAACCCGTGGGGCATCACCACGCCGAAGGGCGAAATCAAGAAGATGAGCGCCATGATCAATTCCTCCGTCTTCCCGGGCATCCAGGGCGGTCCGCTCGAGCACTGCATCGCCGCAAAGGCCGTTGCCTTCTATGAGGCCTTGCAGCCTGAATTCCGTGACTACCAGATCCAGGTCCAGAAGAACGCCAAGGCTCTGGCAGAGGCCTTCATCAAGAAAGGTTACTTCATCGTCTCCGGCGGAACCGACAACCACTTGATGCTGATCGACCTCCGTACGAAGTTCCCCGACCTCACCGGTAAGGTGGCGGAGAAAGCCCTCGTCCGGGCCGGCATCACCGTCAACAAGAACATGGTGCCGTTCGACAGCCGAAGCCCGTTCCAGACCTCCGGTCTCCGCGTCGGTACGCCGGCCGTCACTTCCCGCGGTCTCGTCGAGAAAGACATGCCGGGCATCGTCGACATGATCGACAAGGTGCTCTGCGACGTCGAGAACGAGCAGGTCATCGAAGAAGTACGCCAGCAGGTCAAGATGAAGATGAACGGCATGCCGCTCAATTGCTGGTAATCGATAAATCCATCCTCAAAAAAGGCCTTCCGTGAGGACGGGAGGCCTTTTTTATGTGCGCCATCCTCATGAAAGGCTTCTGGTGAGGATGGGAGATGCCGGTATGATGTAAAATTAGAAATCCAGATCCGGATTGTTGTAGTCGCGGCCGTTGAGAACGTTGCCTTCGCCGTCGTAGTTGATGGTGCGCTGGGGTTCGCCCTTGCCGTTGTAGGAGGTGCAGCTGTGGTCGCCGAGCTGCTCGGGCGGGAGATTGCCGATGCGTTCGATCTCCGCATTGAAAATCGACTCAGCCGTGTAACGCAGCTGACGTTCGGTGTTGGTCGGAGGACGATGGTCGTAGCCGCCGTCGCGGTCGAGATAGTCCATCAGCTCGAACTTGCTGCCGTCGGCATACTCGAGGATGGCGACCCAGCGGGGACGGGAAGTCTTTTCCTTGGAAAGATCCTCACCGCAGTAAGAGCAGGCATGGATGTACCGCATTTCTTTGGCGAGCTCGGCCAGCACTTTGGGATCGCCACAATAGTAATTCCATCCCTCGAAGGATCCCAACTTGCGGAAATACACGGCGTTGTGATATTCGTCCTGCTTGAACCAGAAAACCTCCGTCCCTTCATCCTGGCTGTGCAGTTCGTAGCGGAACGAAACCAAAGGGACGTCTTCGGCCGGCTCCATGTCCCGCCAGGAGGCGAATAAATCCTCCACTTTGTCGAAGGCTTCCCCGGCTTTGTCCGGCATGGTGAAGTAGCCGCTGCTGAACACATGCTTTCCGTCTGAATAGTCGAACGACACTTCCCAGGTGTCACCGTCTTTCACGTCAAACTTCGGCATGTAGCGCTCCTTGTACTTGTCCATCCTGTACTCCCGCACGAGGGCATCGAGCGAATCCAGGATGGCTGCGTCCGCTTCGAAGACGCGGTCGCGGTCGTTGCCCAACTCTACCGTGATGCGTACGCTCCCGTTCTTCAGCCGTTCTGCCCGGTAGCCCCGGTTGGTGAAACCACGGAATCCGTGCGTGGCGGTGTAATAGAACTTGTTGAGGCGGGCCGGCCCTTCGGGATCAGGCTGGGCGCCGGCCACGGACGCTTTTCCGCATCCGATGAAAGACAACAGGGACATCAGGAGAAGTATTTTGGTCACGGGTTTCATTGATTTACTTGTCGGACAACTGGCTGAAAGCCTGCTCCGTCTCATTGCGGAGGCCTATTTCCGAGAACGACGGGACATCCAGACGCCAACTGTCTTCACCAAGATCCCGGTCGAGATAATCCATCACCGCAAGCTTCTGTCCGTTCTCGTATTCAGCCGTCAGGATCCAGCGCGGACGGGAACTGTCTTCTTTCGCGAGGTCCTCGCCGGTATAGGAAGCCATGTGGTTCCCGCGAATTACG
>JAEETO010000066.1 GCA_016290385.1 Bacteroidales bacterium
CATTGGCCTCGATGATGGGCTGGAAGATCGGGAACTTGAATTCCTTCAGTGGAAAGTCGGGGTGCTGGGCCGGATTGTCCGGATTGCACCCGGTCATGACGCGGACATCCTCGCCGGCGGCTTTCAGTTCATGGATCATCCTTCGCGCCGAGGCGGAAAGGCCGTTTCCACGGATATACATATTATTGATAACAAAGAGTATCTTCATTCAGGTTCAGGTCAGTATCATTCCTAATTATTGAAATTAGAAATACAAAGATACATTTTTTCTTTAACTTTGTAAAAACAGCCCTTCTTCATGAAACGTTCCGTCCTGACCACGATACTCCTGTCGCTGGCTTTCGTCCTCGTCGCGCAGGAGCGTTATGTCAATCCCGTGCTGCATATGGACTATAGTGATCCGGATGTCTGCCGGGTTGGAGATGACTACTATATGACGGCTTCGTCGTTCAACTGCTTTCCGGGCCTGCCGATCCTGCATTCCCGGGATCTGGTCCATTGGACGCTTGTCGGGTCGGCGCTGACGGACTATCCCGGACCGGATTGGGATGGGGACAGGGAGGTTTTTCATAAAAGCGTGCAACACGGTAACGGCGTGTGGGCACCTGCCATCCGATTCCATGAAGGCTGGTTCTATATTTTCTGCGGGGATCCCGACCGGGGCATCTTCATGGTCAAGACGCAGGATCCGTGTGGCCGCTGGGAAGATCCGGTCTGGGTAGTGAAGGCCAAGGGCTTCATCGATCCCTGTCCGCTTTGGGACGAAGACGGCAGGGCATGGCTTTCACACGCGGCGGCCGGTTCCCGGGCCGGGCTCAAGAGCATCATTTTCGTCGCGCCCATGTCGCCGGACGGCACGCACTTGCTCGGACCTTCCTGCATCGTCTTTGACGGTCACAGGACCCAGCCGACCATCGAAGGAACCAAATTCTACCGACGGAACGGCCTCTATTATATCTTCGCTCCGGCCGGCGGCGTTTCGACCGGCTGGCAGACGGTCCTCAGGGCGAACGACCCCTTCGGCCCCTATGAAGAACGCATCGTGATGGCTGCTGCCGAGGGCACCATCAACGGGCCCCACCAGGGCGGATGGGTGGAAACACCTTCGGGCGAAAGCTGGTTCCTCCATTTTCAGGACAAAGGCGCTTACGGCCGCATCGTACATTTGCAGCCGATGACCTGGCGGGAAGATGGATGGCCGCTGATCGGTGAAGACCCGGATGGCGACGGGGTGGGGCAGCCGGTTGCATCCTGGCCCGCTCCTTATCGCGTGATTCCGGGTCAGGTCCGGAATGACGACCAGCGCCAGGCACGACCCGACCGGGTATCGCAAGGACCCTACGGCCTGCCCATGGAGTGGCAGTATCCGGCGGTTCCGTCGCCATATTGGCATTACGCCTTGCCGGGAGGCGGAATCCGGCTGTATTCGGTCGTACAAGCTTCAGGCGATGACCTCTGGAACTGTCCTAATCTGCTGCTGCATAAATTTACTGCCGAGCGGTTTTCTGTGTCTGCCCGTCTTTGTTTCCATCCCAATCCGCAGCTGGACGTACGGGGTGAGACGGCCGGCTTTCTCGTATCGGGCGACGATATGGCGGGTTTCCTGCTCACGGATGGAGAATCGGGTGCGACCCTGTGCAGTTTCGACTGTCTCGAAGCGTCCGGAAGACAAATGGGGAAGGGCCCGGAATTGGCGTTCTTCCCATATGATGACAGTCGGGAGGTGACGCTGTGGGTGCGCCTGGAGGTGCGCGCATGGCCGACGGATACGCCGGTTCCGGAAGCTATGTGCTATTTCTTCTACAGCCTGGACGGCGAGCATTACAAGCGGCTGGATTTTCCGTTCAAGGCCAGGCCGGAAAGTTGGATCGGTGCCAAGTTCGGGTTTTTCTGCAACCGGCCTGCGCCGAAGAATGACGCCGGTTGGCTCGACATTCTTGATCTGACAATCAATAATAATCCACGTTGAAACGCGTAAGGATGTCCATGTGCATGAAATTGTCCTTGTTTTCGGGCAGTTTCTTGCGCAGGATGTAGTCTGCCAGGGCCTCGATGGCCTGCCGCATCTGTTCTTCCGGATGCTGCGCGATCAGGCAGGTGACGGTGCCGCGCCGCAGGGCGTCCATGTTGGCGCGCAGGTTGTCGAAACCGACGACACGTCGTCGCCGGTCGGGATGTCTTTCCAGCCAGGGGACAAGGAGATGGATGCGTGAATTGAGCATGACGATATGCCGGACGTCGGGATGAAGTCTGAACCATGCGTCGAGCGCACGGTCGATGCCGGCGGGGTCGTTCGGGTCGATGAACAGGTGGAAGACCGGGCATTCCGGACAATATTGTTCCATATAGTCCATGAAACCGGCGCGCCGGTTGAGCGTAGGGTCGGAACGACTGTCACGGTCGCGCCGGATGCGGACGATGAGCGCACTGGGAATGTCCTGCCCGCCCGTCAGCTGGTCGGCGCACAGGTAGCCGCTCTGGTAGGGGGGCATGCCGAAATAGGCAAGGTGCCCGATGGTGTCGGGCTTGGAATCGATGAACACGTAGGGGATGCCGCCTGACTCCAGTTCCCGGGCGAAGCGGTTGGTCTCTTCCTGGAAGAGCGGGGCGATGACCACGCCGGCCGGACGGGCTTCCAGCAGCTGTCGGCAGGCATCCCGGAAAGAATCGATGTCGTACTGGTCGTAGGTGAACAGGCGGGGAGAAAGGCCGAAGGTCTCGACGCTGCCGGCCGTCTTGCCGGCTCCGGCCGAGACCAGCTCCCAGAACGAGCCCGGCTCGGCCGCCGGGACGAGCAGGCCGACCGTCAGGTCCTGGCTCCGGGCCAGGAGTGAGGCGTAGACGTTGGGCTCGTAGCCGAGCTCTTCGATAGCCCGCATCACTTTTTCGTGGCTCTTTTTGGACACCTCGCCGCGATTGTGCAGCACCCGGTCCACCGTGCCTTTTGATAAACCGGTGTGGCGGGCGATATCGAGGATGGTGATCGTTTCCTTCTTGGCCATGATTGTCGTTTTCGAATGCAAGTGTACATAAAAAAATGCAAACGAACAAAATAATCGTGCCCGATAACGAGAATATTTATCCGATTCATATTTTTTAACAGTAAATTGTTGAAAATTATTTCCGTTACCGTGCACGGAATTCAAAAATATTTACTTACATTTGTACCGGAACGAACAATGCTATATTGCAAAATGATGAAAAAAATCGCCGCCCTTTTCGCCGCTATCGCCCTTGCAGCCACCTGCAAGGGCGTTTCGGGCCCCGACATGGATGTGTACTACCGGGACCTCCCCTTTGAGATGCCCAGGGTTTCACTGCCCTCGATTCCTGCCCGTTCGGTCTCGCTGACCGATTTCGGCGGCGTGGGTGACGGTGTTTTTATGAACACGGATGCTTTCGCGGCTGCCATCGCCCATCTTTCCGGGCTCGGTGGCGGCCGGCTTGACGTACCGGCAGGCATCTGGCTGACGGGGCCTATCGGCCTCCAGAGCCATATCGAGCTGCATGTAGACCGCAATGCCGTGATCGTCTTCAGTACCGACCAGGACCTGTATCCGATCATCGACACCAATTTTGAAGGCCTGGACGTGCGCCGTTGCCTGTCGCCTATCCATGCTGAAGGTGCGCACGACATCGCCATCACGGGCGGCGGCATCATCGACGGAAGCGGAGACGCCTGGCGGGAAGTCAAGAAACGCAAGGTTTCTTCCGACCAGTGGAAGGTCGTCCTGAAGCGCGGCGGCGTGCTTTCCGAAGACGGAAAGGTCTGGTATCCGGATGAAGGATATGCGAAAGCCCGCGCCACGGCCGGCTCACTCAATTTTCCCGACCCGTCGCTTGACGAGAATGAGATCAAGACTTTCCTCCGGCCCGTGCTCGTTTCCTTGCGCGCGTGCGAGCGTGTATTATTAGAAGAATGTACTTTCCAGAATTCCCCCTGCTGGAACCTCCACCCGCTGTGGTGCCGTGACGTGACGATCCGCGACATCACCGTCCGCAACCCTCACTGGTCCGCCAACGGCGACGGCATCGACATCGAAGCATGCGAGAACGTGCTGCTCACGGGAAGCTCTTTCGACGTTGGTGACGACGCCATCTGCATCAAGAGCGGCAAGGACGCCGACGGCCGGCGCCATGCGCGCAAGTGCAGGAACCTCATCATCGCGGACTGTACCGTCTACCATGGCCACGGAGGCTTCGTGGTGGGCAGCGAGATGTCGGGCGGCGTGGAGAACATCCGCGTGACGGACTGCCGTTTCATCGGCACCGACGTGGGTCTCCGCTTCAAGAGCACCCGTGGCCGCGGTGGGGTCGTGAAGGATATCTGGTGCGACCATATCTACATGAAGGACATCGTCACGTATGGCGTGATCTTCAACCTGTATTATGCCGGCGTCGCCGCAACGGACATGGATCCCGATGCGAAGGGCGATGTGCAGCCGGTCGACGAGACCACGCCCGAATTCCGGGACATCCATGTGTCGGACATCATCTGCGCTGGCTGCGACCAGGCCGTTTTCATCAATGGCCTTCCGGAAATGCCGGTACGGAACGTGGATTTCCACAACAGTTCGTTCACGTCAAATAAGGACGTAGAAGTCCATTTTGCGGAGAATGTAACGTTTGAAAAGGTTTTTGTGAATGGAATGGAGATTCCGGGGCAAGCCCGGAATGACAAGTAGATTATGAAACGATTGTCAAGTATATTGGCGCTTGTGGCGCTCTGGCTTCTGGCCAGTTCTTTTACTACCGTCCATCTGATGGGAGATTCCACGATGGCCGAGAAAGACCTTTCAAATGGCAATCCCGAGCGGGGATGGGGCATGATGTTCCAGAACTTCCTCGACGGTGACATGCTGGTCCGGAACTACGCCCAGAACGGCCGCAGCACGAAGAGTTTCATCGACCGCGGCCTCTGGGACCAGGTCAAGGAAAATCTGAAGCCGGGTGACTGGGTGTTCATCCAGTTCGGTCACAACGATGCGAAACAGGATGACCCCGAGCGCTATGCTGCTCCTTTTGGTGCTTATCAGGAGAATCTCCGCACCTTTGTCCGCACCGCGCTCGAAGCGGGCTGCAAGCCCGTGCTGCTGACCCCGGTGGCCCGCCGTTGGTTCAAGGACGGAAAGCTCGACCGCAACTGCCATGGCGACTATCCCGAAGCCATGAAGCAGGTGGCTGCCGAATTCGGTGTTCCGGTGCTGGACGTCACGACAGCCACGCTCGACTGGATCGAAGGTCTGGGTGACGAGGCCTCCCGCCCGTATTTCATGCACCTGGCCCCCGGCCGGTATGCGTGCGCGCCGCAGGGCAAGGAAGACAATACGCACACCATGGCTTCCGGCGCCCGCAAGGTCACCGAGATCGTGTGCGGCCTGATCCGGAAGCAGCTGCCCGACATGGCACAGCACCTGGTCCGCTATGACATCGTGGTCTCGCCTGACGGCCACGGGGACTATTTCACCGTGCAGGAAGCCATCGACGCATGCCCTGACTACAGCCATGGCCATATTACTTCAATCTATATCCGCAAGGGCGTCTATCACGAGATGGTCACCATCCCGCACAACAAATTCCGCCTGCATCTGACCGGCGAGGATGCGGAGAACACGGTTATCACCTGGGGCAAATACGCCGAGCAGATCTGGCCCGGCTTTGACTACAAGGTGGGGACCAGCGGCAGCGCGACGATGTACGTGCATTCGAGCTACGTCACCTTCGAGAACCTGACGTTCGAGAATACGGCAGGGGAGGGAAAGACCATCGGACAGGCCGTGGCCGTGTTCACCGACGGCGATTTCCTCTTCTTCCACAAATGCCGCTTCATCGGCAACCAGGATACGCTCTACACCTACGGCCGCTACGGCAAGGACGGTGGCGTGAAGCGCAACTATTACCTGGACTGCTACATCGAAGGCACGACCGACTTCATCTTCGGCCCCAGCATCTGCTACTTCGAGAACTGCACGATCCACAGCAAGAAGAACAGTTATGTGACCGCCGCCTCGACCTTCCAGGGCCAGAAATACGGCTATGTCTTCAAGGACTGCAGGCTGACGGCCGATCCGGGCATCGACAAATGCTATCTGGGCCGCCCCTGGGGCGCTTACGCCAAGACGGTGTTCATCCACTGCGAACTCGGCCCCCACATCCTGCCGGAAGGCTGGCACGACTGGGAGAAGGAAGGCAAGCCCGATACCAAGAAGAACTCCTATTACGCGGAATATCAGAACTATGGTCCCGGTGCCCGCGGCCCGCGCGTGAAATGGTCGTACCAGCTCACCGACCGCCAGGCCGCCGAATATACTTTTGAAAAAGTGATGTACCAGCCGCAGGACGGCATTGTTTGGAACCCTTACGACAACAAATGATACGAACACTATCAGTGATCCTGACAACCGTCCTGACGGTGTCTGCCTTGTCTTCCTGCCGGGACAAGGCTCCGCTGTCTGTGGAGGTGGTCCGCAGCGAGATGCAGCGCAACCCCACGGCCGCCTATATCGACGGCCTCGAGGGGAAACTCAAATGGAACTATACGACCGGATTGGAACTGAAGGCATTCCTCGACGTGTATGAGATGCCGGGTCAAGGCCGGCATGACGGATTCGCAGGGCGCGACACGATCTTGAACTATGTCGACGCGTGGTATGACACCATTATCGCAGACGATGGCAAGATCGGCGCCAACTACAAGAAATCCAACTATTCCACCGACCATGTCTGCCCCGGCCGGACCCTGTTTCAGCTGTATGACATCACGGGCAGGGAAAAATACCGCCTGGCCATGGACCGGCTCTATGAACAGGTCCTGGAACAGCCCCGCACGCCGGAAGGGGGCTTCTGGCACAAACAGGCCTATCCCGACCAGATGTGGCTTGACGGCCTTTACATGGCCCAGCCCTTCTATGCCGAATACACAGCCCGTTTCGTGCCCGACAGCCTGAAAGGACGCAATTTCGCCGATATCGCGCATCACTTCCTGACAGTGGCGGAGCATACCTTCGATCCGTCTACGGGCCTGTACAGGCACGCCTGGGACGCTTCGCACAAGATGTTCTGGTGCGATCCTGTGACGGGACAGTCCGACCATGCCTGGGGCCGGGCGCTGGGATGGTATATGATGGCGTTGGCCGACGTGTTGCCCGTGCTGCCGGAAGATTCACCGGGCAGGGATGAGATGCTGGCGGTTTTCCGTGGCATCGTGGACAGGCTTCCGGACTATGCCGATCCTGAAACCGGCATGTGGTACCAGGTCCTCGACCGTCCGGGCGCCGAAGGTAATTATGTGGAAGCGACCTGCAGTGCCATGTTCGTCTATGCGATGCTCAAGGGCTGCAGGCTGGGATACCTGGACTGCCTGTCCTATGCCAGAGCGTCGTATGAGAAACTCCTGAAGACCTTCGTGACCCGCGAGGACGGCCTGGTGAACCTCAACCAGTGCTGCGAAGTGGCAGGCCTGGGCGGCAAGGAGAACCGCCGCGGCGACTATGATTATTACATCAACGAAAAAATACGCAGCAACGATCCCAAGGGCATCGGCCCGCTGATCTGGGCTGCGCTAGAATACGAACGGATATGAGCGTTATCAGGTTAAATTGGTGCGTCCTGCTGGCGCTGTGCCTGGGGACGAACTGTTGTGAGCACCCGGATCCCGAACCGGATCCGGTGGCCCCGGCGGTTCCTTCCGGAATCGTTTTGCACAGCGCCACGCAGAATACGTTGACCTTCCAGTGGTCGCCGGTGTCCGGCGCCACTTCCTATGAATGGAAATTACAGCAGGGGAGTACCCAGGTCCAGACGGGCCAGGCCGGCGGCCGGAACGTGACGGTTTCCAACCTGACGGCCGGAACGAGCTATGGCTTTTCCGTCCGCAGCCTTGCCGGCACGTTGTCTTCGGCATGGTCCCCGGTAGTGACGGCGTCCACCGAAGCGGAACCCGAACCGCCGCAGCCTCCGACTCCGTCCGGGCTACAATATGAAGATTTCAAGATCCCGGCCGCAGAGGAAGACGGCAAGGCCCGGGCCTTCCCCGGCGCGGAAGGATGCGGCATGTTCACCACAGGTGGCCGTGCCGGTACGGTCTATCATGTCACGACCCTCGAAGACAACAATAACAAAGGCTCGCTGCGGCATGCGCTGGCCCAGTCCGGGACCCGGACCATCGTCTTCGACGTGGCGGGCATCATCGAACTCAAATCCGGGCTGACCATCTCGAAGGGAGATGTGACCATCGCCGGACAGACGGCGCCGGGCGCCGGCATCTGCCTGGCCAATTATTCCGTACAGAACAATGCCGACAACGTGATCATCCGTTTCGTGCGTTTCCGGCTGGGAGACAAGGTCTCCGGGCAGGAAGACTGCATCTGGGGCCGCAACCACGCCAATATCATCCTGGACCACTGCTCCATGAGCTGGTGCATGGACGAATGTGCTTCTTTCTACGACAACGAAAACTTCACGATGCAGTGGTGCATCCTCAGCGAAAGCCTCAACAACTCCAGGCATCCCAAGGGTGCGCACGGATACGCTGGCATCTGGGGTGGCCACAAGGCGACATTCCACCACAACCTGCTGGCACATCATTCGTCCCGCACGCCCCGCCTGTGCGGCAGCCGGTATACGGGACAACCTGAGATCGAGCAGGTGGAGCTGGCCAACAACGTGTTCTACAACTGGGGTCCGACCGACGGCGGCTATGCCGGCGAGGGCGGCTCCTACAATTTCATCAACAACTACTACAAGCCGGGCGCTTCGACCGTGACCAAGAAAGCGCTGGTCAACCGCATCTTCCAGCCCTATGTGTCCGGGTCTTCGAGCGATGACAAGAATCCGGCGAATATCTGGGGAAAATTCTATGTGGCGGGCAATCATTTCGACGGACAGGTGGCCGATGCCAGCTATGCCGACTTGATCGCCGGTGTCAATGCTGACAACTGGCAGGGCATCCAGCCGAAGACTTCCGTGGATGTTTCCGTCATCAAGGCGGACACGCGTTTCGACATCAGCGCGAATGGCAGCAAGTTGACTGTCCAGACGGCTGCCGATGCCTATGCGGCTGTGCTGTCCCGCGTCGGGGCCAGCCTGTCGCGCGACAAGGTGGACGCCCGCATCGCCGACGAGGTACGCAAGGGAACCTGGTCGGGGAAGGGAAGCAACGGCTCCACCAACGGCCTCATCGATTCGCAGGAAGACGTGGGCGGCTGGCCGTCCTATACGGCGACGGCGGAAGAACTCGCCAAGACGAAAGACAGCGATGGCGACGGCATGCCCGACTGGTTTGAAGAGGCCGCCGGCCTCGACAAGAACCAGGCGTCCGACGGCGTGGCCAAGACCCTCGACAAATATGGCCGCTACACCAACCTGGAAATGTATCTCCATTATCTGGTGAAAGATATTATATAGTTAACTAATTAATAACCAATTATTTAATCATTTAAGCAAGTACCCTATGAAAAATCCAGCAAAGAAACTCTTTCTGGCACTTCTCTGCTTGGGCGTCGCGTGGTCGGTTTCGGCCCAGACGACCATCACGGGTGTTGTGACCGATGATACGGGCGAACCGCTCATCGGCGCAGGCGTGATGGTGGAGGGAACGCAGATCGGTACCGTTACCGGTATCGATGGCGACTATTCCCTCTCGGTCCCGGCAGATGCAGTCAATCTGGTCTTCTCCTACATCGGGTTCTCGAACCAGGTGGTCGCCATCAACGGGCGGACGAAGATTGACGTGGTCATGGCTGCCGACCAGACCTTCCTCGACGAGGTGGTCGTGGTGGGTTATGCCACCGTCAAGCGCCGGGACCTCCTCGGCTCCGTCGCCTCCGTGGGCAGCGAGAAGCTCGCAGAACAGCCTGTGACTACGGTCAGCCAGGCGCTGTCCGGCAAGATGGCCGGTGTCTCCGTCGTTACGACGGAAGGCGACCCGGATGCAGACATCAAGATCCGCGTCCGTGGCGGCGGTTCCATCACGCAGGACAACAGCCCGCTCTACATCGTCGACGGTTTCCCGGTGGAATCGATCAACGACATCGCTTCCTCCGAGATCGCCTCGATCGACGTGCTGAAAGACGCCTTCTCCACGGCCATCTATGGTAGCCGCGGTGCTAACGGCGTCGTCATCGTCACGACCAAGAGTGCCGAGAAAGGGGAGCGGGTGTCCGTGAAATTCAACACCTACTACGGTCGCAAGCAGATGGCCAATTCCAAGGCCATCGTGGCCATGAACCCGGAGAATTTCGTGAAGTTCCAGTATGAACTGGCCATGATCCGCGACAATGTCAGCACCTACTACGAGCCTTATTTCGGCACTTTCGACGACATGGACCTGTACACGGGCCTGGCCGGCAACAACTGGGTGGACGCCGTCTTCGGCAGGGCCGGAGAGACCTTCAGTGCCGACTTGTCCGTCTCGGGCAGCGGGGAGCATTACAACTGGACCATCGGCTATGCCCACATGGGTGACAAGGCCATCATGATCGGTTCGAACTACATCCGCGACAACCTGAACTTCAAGGGCAACTTCAAGACCTCGAAGAACACCAGCATCGATGTCAACGTGCGCTACTCCCGTACCAAAGTGCGCGGTTCCGGCGCCAACGGCATCAACGACACGGGTACGACTTCCGGCAACGGCCGTCTGAAACACGCCGTGTCGTATTCCCCGATTCCGATCCAGTCCACCATCCAGGGTGACCTCGAAGAACAGGACTATGGCGACAACGCGCCGCCGTTGCTCTCGGTGTCCGACAACGACTCGCAGCGCCTTCGCAAGACGCTCAATGTCAACGCCGCCTTCAACTGGAAGATCATCGACAACCTGAACCTCAAGATCGACGGCGGCCTCGAAGACTACCGTCAGATGGACGACCGCTTCTATGGCCTGACCACCTACTATGTGGCCAACAACTCGACGGTCCGCAACACGCCTTCGAACCAGCACAAGGAAGCTTTCCACGACCGGTATCGCAACACCAACACGCTGAACTACGACTTCCGCAACCTGCTGGGCGAAGACCACAACCTGACCGCCCTCCTCGGCGAGGAAATGACCATTACCAGAAGCAATGTGCTCACGATGATGGTGGACGGCCTGCCGGCCTTCTACGATGCCCAGATGGCCTGGAACTTCATGTCTTCCGGCACGCCTTCCTCGACCAATAACTACTATAACCCGGACGACAAGCTGCTGTCGTTCTTCGGTCGCGTGAATTATGACTACAAGCGCCGCTATTCGGCCGGCGTCACGCTCCGCGCCGACGGCTCCTCGAAGTTCGCCCGCGGCAACCGCTGGGGTTTCTTCCCCTCCGCGGCCCTGTCCTGGACCATTTCCAATGAGCCGTTCATGGAGAACAGCCGCTGGATCGACCAGCTGAAACTCCGCTACTCTTTCGGTACCGCCGGTAACAACAACATCCCGTCGGGCCTGCTTGTCAAGCAGTATTCCTCCACTACCACCGCATGGCTGAGCCAGAGCACCAACTATTGGATGGCCGGCAAGGTGATGAACAATCCCGACCTGACCTGGGAAACCACCTATACGCACAACATCGGCCTGGACTTCAGCTTCTTCCGCGGAGCCCTCTCCGGTAGCATCGAGGCTTACCAGAACGATACGAAAGACCTGCTCATCAACTTCCCGATCACCGGTTCGGGCTACGACAGCCAGTACCGCAACATCGGTTCGACGCGCAACCGCGGTCTCGAGCTCACGCTCAGCGCTCCGGTGGTCTCCAACAAGAATTTCTCCCTGTCCATCGGCGGCAATATCGCGTACAACAAGAACGTGGTCACGAGCCTCGGCGGCCTGGAGTCCATCACGGCGCAGTCCTACTGGGCTTCCACCGAAATCGGTGACGACTACATCGTCCAGGTGGGACAGCCGCTGGGCAACATGTACGGCTATGTCAATGACGGCTTCTATTCCGTCGACGACTTCACCTACACCGGCGGCAAATGGGTGCTCAACAGCGGCGTCGTTGACAACTCCGCCGTCATCGGCGCCACCTACCTCCGTCCCGGCGCCATGAAGTTGAAGGACCTCAACGGCGATGGCCGCGTGACGGTGGCCGACCGCAAGGTCATCGGCAACGCCTCTCCGGACTTCACGGGCGGTTTCTCGCTGAACGGCTATCTCTACGGCTTCGACTTCGGTGCGAACTTCAACTTCATGATCGGCAACCAGGTGTACAACGCCAACAAGGTGGAATTCACCTCTTCGCGCAAGTTCTACAACCGCAACCTCGTCGAGATGATGGATGTGGACAACCGCTGGACCAACATCGACTGGAGCACCGGTGAACTGATCACCGACGCCGCCCAGCTCAAGAGCGTCAACGCCGGCAAGACCATGTGGTCGCCGGCCGTCGGCAATGCCGTGTTCAGCGACTGGGCCGTGGAGGACGCTTCGTTCCTCCGCCTCCAGAGCGCGACCGTCGGTTACACCCTTCCGGAAACCCTGACCCGGAAAGTATTTATCAAGAAGGCCCGCATCTATGTGACAGGCACCAATCTCTTCTGCCTGACCAGATACTCGGGCTACGATCCTGAGGTCGACACCCGCCGCTCTACCCCGCTGACTCCGGGCGTGGACTACTCCGCTTATCCCAAGAGCATCGGTTTCGTGGCCGGTCTCAACTTAACGTTCTAATTTGCCAAGACGATGAAAAAGATATTCCTTTCTATTTTCAGTGCTGTAGCACTGCTGTCTCTCGGCACTTCCTGTGAGAAATTCCTGGATTCGGAATCGCCTTCTTCCTTCGATTCGGCAACCGTCTATTCGAACTACGATCTGGCGGAAGGAACGATTTTCGGTATCACCGAGGCTTTCTGTGAGGTGAACTCCTACCGTGGCCGTTTCCTGCCCTGGTATGGTTTCAACACGGATGTCGAGTGGTACAATACCTATAAACCGGGTGACGGCAGGAGCGATATCGCCGCCTACCAGTGCGAACCCAACAACGCGCAGCTGAACCTCTCCAACGGTCCTTTCCCGTTGATGTACATGGGCATTGAGCGCGCGAACCTTGTGATCGAGGGTATCCGTGAAT
>JAEETO010000067.1 GCA_016290385.1 Bacteroidales bacterium
ACCCCGGAACCGGAGCGGGAACCGGAGATCACTTTTTCGTCGAATGAGCTGGTGCTGAGTTCCGAGGGAGGCGAGTCTTCGCTCAAGGTGAGTGCCTCCGCAGGTTGGAGCATTGCTACGGACGGGCAAACCTGGTACGCGCTGGTTTCCGCACCGCAGGTCTATGCGGGAGAAAGTATCCTGAAAGTATCTGCGGAGCCCAATTATACAACGGCAGCCCGTACGGCGACCCTTCGCTTTACGAGCGGCAACAAGACCGTCAGTCTCAAGCTGTCGCAGGCATTTTTTGTACCGGAACTGACTTTTTCGCAAAGCACGGTGACGGGCGAAGGTGCGGGCGGCACGGTGACCGTGACGACGCGCGCCAATGCCGGCTGGATGCTTGACGAAACGGATCTGGACTATTGGTTTTCGATCAGTCCGAGGTCCGTCGGCCGGGGCGATGGCGAACTGAAAGTGACGTTCAGCAAGAGCTATTCGGCACAGCCGCGTTCGAAACAGGTCCGTTTCCGCAGCGGTGAGCATGAGAAGATCCTGACTGTCACGCAGAAAGAAGGTACGCCCGTTCCTTCCGGCGCTTATGTGCCTGAAGGCTACGAGCTGGTGTGGCAGGATGACTTCTCCGGAGTATCGTCAGCTCTGACCGACAAGTGGCGTTACGAAGACTGGGCGCCTGGCCGGGTGAATCACGAACTTCAGCGCTATCTGCCGGATGACCGGCGTACGTCCTATACGCAGGACGGCGCTTTGCACATCGTGGCCCGCAAAGACGGGAACCAGGTGATTTCCGCACGGATGAACAGCCGTGAATCCTGGCTCTACGGCTATTTTGAAGCCGCCATCTGGCTGCCGAAAGGCAAGGGTACCTGGCCTGCGTTCTGGATGATGCCGGACGATTTTTCAAAAGGCTGGCCGGCCTGTGGCGAGATTGACATTATGGAAGAGGTCGGCGTGGATGCGAACATCACCTCTTCTTCCATCCACTGCGAGTCGTACAACCACGTAAAGAACACTCAGAAGACGGCTTCCCGGACGATTCCGGGCGCCGAGAACGAGTATCACGTATATGCACTCGAGTGGACGAAAGACTATATCAAGACTTATGTGGACGGCGTGCTGCTGCTGGAATTCCGTAACGACAAGGCGGGTCGGGACAGCACTTGGCCGTTCAACAAGAAATTCTACGTCATCTTGAACCTCGCCTGGGGCGGTGACTGGGGCGGCTATGCCGGTGTGGACGAAAGCGCGCTCCCGTGCACGATGAAGGTTGATTATGTACGTGTTTACAAAAAGTAAGGAAAGATGAAATATACCAGAACCCTGCTGTTGGCCGCCCTGCTGGTGTCGCTGGCTGCCTGTACGCAGCCAAAGCCATCGACGGTGGGTTCCGATGCCGGCATTGAGAAACGCATCGAACAATTGTTGTCCAAGATGACCCTGTCCGAGAAGATCGGACAGATGAACCAGGTGTCGGTCGGCGGAGAGGTGTCCAACTATGCCGAAGCCATGCGCAATGGTCAGATCGGTTCGATCCTGAACGAAGTGGATCCGGTCAAAATCAATGAATTTCAACGCATTTGCGTGGAAGAATCCCGTCTCGGCATTCCACTGCTGGTGGGCCGCGACGTGATCCACGGTTTCCACACGGTTTTCCCGATTCCACTGGGCCTGGCGGCCACTTTCGATCCGGCATTGGTGGAGCAGGGCGCACGTATTGCGGCGGTTGAGGCCACTGGGCAAGGCGTCCGCTGGACCTTCTCGCCCATGCTCGATATCGCCCGCGACCCGCGTTGGGGCCGCATGGCAGAAGGCAGTGGGGAAGATGTATGGCTGGATGCCCGCATGGCGGAGGCAATGGTCCGCGGTTATCAAGGGACAGATCCGGACGGGAGTTCGATGGCTGCATGTATCAAGCATTTTGTGGGATACGGCGCCGCCGAGGGCGGTCGCGACTACAACAGCACTTTTCTGACTGAACGCCAGTTGCGCAATGTATATCTACCCCCGTTCGAGGCAGCCGTGAAGGCTGGCGCCATGACGCTCATGACCTCGTTCAACGACAATGACGGCGTGCCGTCCACGGGCAACACTTTCATCTTGAAAGATATACTTCGTGACGAGTGGGGCTTTGACGGACTGGTGGTTACGGACTGGAATTCCATGGGCGAAATGATTTCCCACGGCTTTGGCGTCGACCGCAAGGACGTGGCCTGCAAGGCCGTGAACGCCGGTGTCGACATGGACATGATGACTTTCGGTTTCATCTCCCATCTGGAAGAAATGGTAGCCAGCGGCTGCGTGAAGGAAAGCGTCATCGATAATGCCGTCCGTAACATTCTCCGTATCAAGATGCTGCTGGGTCTTTTCGAGAATCCTTACGTTGACGTTGCGGCAGGGCAGGCCGTGCAATATGCCGAGAACCACCTGGACGCCGCCCGCCGCAGCGCCGAGGAATCCGTGATCCTGCTGAAAAACGATGGCATCCTGCCGCTCGACGCGGCGCATGTCGGCAGCATCCTGGTCACTGGTCCGATGGCCGATGCTCCGCACGACCAGCTGGGTACCTGGGCCTTTGATGGCGAAAAATCCCATACTGTGACACCGCTCATGGCTCTGCGCGAGCGCTTCCCGGGAAAAGTGAACTATGTGCCTTACGGTTACAGCCGGGAACGGCGTACCCGTTTCGATGATATCGTGTCAGCTGCGCGCCGTGCCGACGTCGTACTGGTGTTCCTTGGCGAGGAGGCCATTCTGTCGGGAGAGGCGCACTGCCTGGCCGACCTGAACCTGATCGGTACGCAGAGCGAACTGCTCGTCGCCCTGAAGGCGGCTGGCAAGCCCGTGGTTGCCACGGTGATGGCCGGTCGCCCGCTGACCATCGAACGTGACCTGCCCAACTGCCGGGCGATGCTCTATGCCTTCCATCCGGGAACGATGGGCGGTCCCGCGCTGGTCAATCTCCTTTTCGGTGATGTGAATCCCTCCGGAAAGACGCCGGTCACCTTCCTCCGCACGGTAGGACAGGTACCGATGTATTATTCGCATACGATGACGGGACGTCCTTATAAGGGCGAGACGCTGTTGAATGATATCGCCCTGGAGGCTGGACAGACCTCGCTGGGCAATACGTCCTATTACCTGGACTACGGCGCCCGGCCGCTCTTTCCTTTCGGCTATGGCTTGAGCTATACCACTTTCGACTATTCGGACATTGCGTTGGACAAGACGGTTTATCCGGCTGACGGCATGATTACGGTTTCCTTCAAGCTGGCCAATACCGGCGCTTTTGACGGCACGGAAGTTGCGCAGATCTATGTCCGTGACCTGGTGGGATCCGTAACCCGTCCGGTCAAAGAGCTCAAACATTTCGAACGTGTTGCCCTGAAGGCAGGAGAACAGCGCACAGTCCAGGTGCAGATTCCGGTATCCGAACTGGCTTTCTGCGGACTGGACGGTGCCTGGAAAGTGGAACCCGGCGACTTCCAGTTATGGGTGTCCGGCGACAGTGATTCCGGGCAGCCCGTTTCATTTAAAGTACAATAGACGGATGCGTCATTATTTTAGGTTATTTGTTTGGTTGAGCGTAATGCTGCTTTCGGTTGCTTGCTACGAGGGACCGAAAGCAGAGCTGCGCTCTGTCTCCGTTGATCGGGATGCATTGGTGGTTCCCGTTTCGGGAAACGCTGATTTTTATTTCACGGTAGATGAACCCGGTTATACTTTTGACCTGGAAAATGACGTGGTCCTGTATCTGGCCAAAGGCCAGTTTCTTGCTTCGCAGTATTTCTTTCTGAGCCGTGTGGAAAGGGATACGATGCCCGGCCGTTACCGGGCTTTCGTCACCGACCGGGGCATCCGGGACGATTACAATGAGGAAGTGTGCATCGGCGTGCGCTTGCCCGAAGGCGTGATGAAGCTTTCTCCAAGCTTCCGCTGCGTGGGTGAATACGGCGGTCCGGACGGGCCGGCCAGAAAGACGGGCCTGCCTGTGCTGTATCTCGATACCCAGTATGGGGCCAAGATTCTCTCGAAAGAGGATTACGTGAAGGCAACAGTGACGCTGCACGACGGCGACGAAGTGACCGACGCTCTTCCGTGCAGTGTACGCGGCCGCGGCAACACGACCTGGTACTGGCCGAAGAAACCCTATCTGTTGAAAATGGATGCGAAGACTTCGTTCTTCGGTTTCCCGGCCCACAAGCGCTGGATCCTGCTGGCCAACTTCATGGACAGGACGATGATGCGCAACCTGGTGGCGATGCGGGTCTCCTCCATGACATCACTCCCCTGGACGCCGCGCTGCCGCAGCGTGGAGCTGGTGCTCAACGGGCAGCCGCAGGGAACATATCTGCTCATCGAGCAGGTGCGCGTAGACAAGAACCGTGTCAATGTCAAGGACGGATTCCTCTTCGAATCGGACTTTCACTATGACAACGATATCCAGTGGATCGATCCGCACGGACGTTCCGTGGAGTTTTCCAACGGCATCCCTTTCGCCATCAAAGATCCGGATTCTGACGAGATCACATCTGAGCAGATACAGGAAGCCAAGGATCTGATCTCACGGACTGCCGCCGCGATATACGGTCCTGATTTCCGCGACCCGGAGAAGGGTTACGCGTCGGTAATCGATGTGGATTCTTTCATCGATTACTGGATCGTGTTTGAAGTGATGGGTAATCACGAACTGGGCAATCCCGGCAGCGTGTATTCCAGCTGGGATCGTGGTGGCAAACTCAAGGCAGGTCCTTGCTGGGATTTCGATTGGGGAGTGCTGTCGTACAACGCCAATCCCATCGCTCAGACCGGTCTGGTGAACGGGAAGGCCTGTTGGTACGCCCGTCTTTTTGAGGATCCGGCTTTCAAGGCACGGGTCAAGGCACGTTTTGAGGAGCTGCTGCCGCAACTCCAGACCATTCCTGCTTATATCGACGAGCTGGAGAAGCAGTTGGAGGCTTCGGCCGCCTTGAATTTTTCGATGTGGAATCCGGCGGAAGACGCCTGGACGAATGGTGGCCGCATCATCAACGGCGACGAGAACATATCGTTCCACGACGCCGTCGCCCGCCTCCGCAAAATCTATGAGGAGCGGTTGACCGTTATTCAGGACAATCTGTAAGGCTTACTCCAGACTTTCCAGCTGGACGCCCGGAATGCTGGTCAGGCGCGTGATCAGGTCGAGGGGTTTTTCCCGCTTGGGAACGCGCATGGAAATCTCCGCTTTGTAGCGATCGCCCTGCCGGGCAAAAGACAGATATTTCACGGGATTACCCAGTTTCCGGATGGCCTCCTCAAGGGCTTTTTCGTCTTCCGAAGTAAGGACGGTCGTCATCTGGTGATAGCCCAGCTTGAAATGGCAGGCATTCAGGATTTCCGTGCAGATGATGACCAGAACGGTGCAGATGGCAGCCATCAGGACCATGCCGCTGCCGGCGCCCAAGCCTATGGCGGCCGTTACCCAGAGGCCGGCTGCCGTGGTGAGGCCGGTAATCAGATTGGTCTTGCTCTTGATGATGAGTCCGCCACCGAGGAAACCGATGCCGGAGACCACGCCGGCCGCTACGCGTGCTGCGTCGTATTTGGCGGTTTCAAATTGCCCGATGTCCCCGAAGGCGTATTTCGAAATCATCATGAAGAGGCAGGCGCCCATCGCTACGAGCATATGGGTGCGTACGCCGGCGCCCTTGCCTCGGAATTCGCGCTCATATCCGATGGCGGCGCCCATCGCTGCCGCCGATACCAGGCGGATGACCAGCGGGATAATCTCTTGTTCAATCAGTGCATTCATATTATCAATGGTGTTATTTTAATCGTAAGAAGCTGTAGCCGAAGCGTTTGCATGCGGCCTTCTCCAATTCCTCACGGTCGTCCGGGTGGGCGATGGCGATCAGGGCTTTGGCGCGTTGCGCCAGATTTTTGCCGCGCAGGTAGGCGATGCCCCATTCCGTAGCCACGTACTGGGTCTGGAAACGCGTCGTGACCACGCCGGCACCCGGTGTCAGCGTCGGTACGATCTTGCCTTTTCCCTTGTTGGTCCGTGACGGCAAGGCGATGAAGCATTTGCCGCCTTCCGAGAGCGAGCAGCCGTACATGAAGTCGTGCTGGCCGCCGACGCCGGAGAAGATCATCTCACCGATGGAGTCGGCGCAGATCTGACCGGTCAGGTCGACTTCCAGTGCCGAGTTGATGGCGCAGGCTTTCGGGTTCTGGGCAATCAGGAAAGGATTGTTGGTGTAGGCCACGTCGTAGAATTCCATCGTCTTGTTGTGGTCGATGAATTCATACATTTCCTTGGAGCCAAGTGCCAGGGCGGCGATGCTGACGCCTGGATGCACTTTCTTCAGGGAGTTGTCGATGACGCCTTCCTTCATGAGCCGGATGACGCCGTCGGTCATGGCTTCGGTATGCAGGCCCAGGTGCTTGTGGTGCTTGATCCCGTTGAGGATGGCATTCGGAATGCCGCCCACGCCGATCTGGAGACAGGCTCCGTCGGGGATTTCGGCTGCCACATTGGCGCCGATGGCCTTCTCGATTTCCGTGGGTTCGCCGAACTGCATGGCAATCGGTGGCACGTTGCAGCGGACGGCCGCGGCGATTTTCGATTCGTGGATCAGGCATCCGCCATAGAGGTAGGGTATGGCTTCATTGACCTGCGCAATCACCACGCGTGCGGTTTCCACAGCGGCCACGGAAATGTCGCAGCCGATGCCATAGCTGCAGTAGCCGTTTTCATCGGGCAGCGAACAGTTGATGAACGCTACGTCGATGGGCAACTCTCCCTTGCGGAAAAGGGCCGGCACTTCGCTCAGGAAACAAGGTGTCAGCGAGCCGTAGCCTTCTGCGACATGCTTGCGCTGGTCGGCGCACAGGAAAATGCTGTTGACCAGGAAAGAATCTTTGTATTCAGGTTTGCAGAACGGAGCGGGGCCTTCTGTGATGTTGAAGCCCGAGACGATCTGTACATCACGCAGTTCGTCGGCCCGGTGAGTAAGGGCTTCCTGCAGGATTACCGGCACGGAGGTGCTTCCCTGGCAGCAGATGGTATCACCGCTTTTGACGAGACGGACGGCCTCGTCGGCAGTCATATAGTTCATGGTCGCTTACTTTTGGGCCGATGCAAGTCCTGCATCGAAGGCTTTGATATTGGCGGCGACGATGTCTTCGCCCTTGCGGCCGAAGATGCGGCGGATGCCGTCGCGGAGCTTTTCAGGGTCGAGGATGTCGAGTACGGCGGCGGTAGCTCCCAGCAAGACCATGTTGGCGCTGCGCGGGGAACCCGTTTCTTTGGCGATGGCATCGACATCGATGGCGATCACACGCGGAAGTTTGTTCAGTTCGGCCATCACGCTTTCCATCGCCGGATAGTCGGGAATATTGACAAAGGGGACGGTATTGGTGATGATCCAGCCCTGCGGTGCGAGGTACGGCACGTAGCGGAGGGCTTCCATGGGCTCGAGCGAGACGATCAGGTCGGCGGCACCGCGGGGGATAAGGTCGCTGTGGATGGGTTCCGACGAGAGGCGGAGGTTCGACTGGACGTCGCCGCCGCGCTGGCTCATGCCGTGGACTTCGGCTTGTTTGAGGTGCAGGCCCTGCTGGAGGGCGGCAGAACCGATGACCGTGGCGATAGAGAGGATGCCTTGTCCTCCCACGCCTGCGAGAATGATATCTTGTTTCATAGGGGATTACTTTTTGGCGTGCCTTCTGGCGGTTTGGATGCATTCGCGGCGGCAGACGATTACAGAGACGCCGTGGTATTCAATCTCTTCCCGGATTACTTTCTCCATATCGGGATAATTCTTGGGAAGCGGGACGATGGTGCGGATATGGGCGGGGTCCACGCCGAGGCCGGCGCAGATGGCCTCGATGCGTCCTGTTCCGGCGGAATCCTGTCCGCCGGTCATGGCGGTGGTCAGGTTGTCGGAAATGCAGAGCACTACGTCAGCGTTCGAGTTGACCGCGTCGAGCAGGCCGGTCATGCCGCTGTGGGTGAAAGTCGAGTCGCCGAGCACGCCGACCGACGGCCAGGTGCCGCTGTAGGCGGCGCCCTGTGCCATCGTGAACGAGGCGCCCATCTCCACGCAGGTATGGATGGCGTGGAACGGCGCCATGTAACCGAGGGTATAGCAGCCGATGTCGCTGAACACGCGGGCAGTGGGGTAGTCTTTTTTCAGTACGTTGTTGAGGGCGGTATAGAAGTCGCGGTGGCCGCAGCCCTGGCAGAGAGCTGGCGGACGGGGGGCGAGTATCTGCGAGGCAGCGTAGGTCGGCAGGGCGGGCAGGCCGAGGGCTTTGCGCACTTCGTCGGGCGAGAGTTCGCCGTCGCGCACCACGGTGTTGTCGATGCGGCCGATGATCTTCGTCCGCGAAGGGAAGACGCCGCGGAGCATGTTCTCGACGAGAGGCTGTCCTTCTTCAAGGACGAGGATAGTGGGCACAAGGGCGGCGAGCGTCAGCGCCAGTTCGCGCGGGAACGGATACTGCGAGACTTTCAGCACGGGATACGGGCAACCGTCCGGATAATTCTCCATCAGGTAGTTGTAGGCGATGCCGCAGGCGATGATGCCGAGGCTGTGGTCGGGGCCATCGTTCAGCCAGTTGAATTTCGACACGGCGGCGTCTTCCTCAAACTGTCCGTAGTCCTTGATGAGTTCTCTGTTGCGGACGCGGGCGTTCACGGGCAGGGTGACCCAGCGTTTCGGGAACTCGGGGTAGTGGAGTTCGTTCTGCGGACGGATGTCGCCGGTCGGGGTGACGACGGCGCGGGAGTGGGCCATGCGGGTGGTCAGGCGCATGATCACAGGGATGGTACGCTTCTCCGAATAGTCGAAAGCAGCGCGGGTCATCTCGTAGGCCTCTTGCTGGTTGGACGGTTCGAATACGGGCATCATGCCGAAGGTTCCCCAGAAGCGGGAGTCCTGCTCGTTCTGGGAACTGTGCATCGAAGGGTCGTCGCAGGCGGCCACGACCAGGCCACCGTTGGCGCCGGTCATGGCCGAACCCATCAGCGGGTCGGCGCAGACGTTCATGCCCACGTGCTTCATGCAGACCAGGGCGCGCTTACCGGCATACGACATGCCGAGGGCGCCTTCCATGGCGGTCTTCTCGTTGGCGGTCCAATGGTCATGCACGTGGCGTTCCTTTGTCAGGGGATGTCCCTGGATATACTCGGTGATCTCGGTGGAGGGGGTACCGGGGTAGGCGTAGACGCCGCTCAGTCCAGCATGCAACGCACCCAGCGCCACGGCTTCGTCTCCCAAAAGTAATTGTTTATCTGCCATAATTCGAATATAGTTTCTTTATAGAATCCATGAATCCTACAAAGTTAATAATTTGAAGTGATTTTTCAAATATTGCCAGACCGGAAAGAGATTATTATCTTTGTATTCATCATGGCAAAGACAAACGTATACCTGGAATCCAAGCCCCGTTACGAGATACTGGACGGGCTGCGCGGCGTGGCCGCCCTGATGGTGGTGTTGTTCCACATTTTTGAGACTTACAGCAAGGGTCCGGCCGAGCAGATCATCAACCACGGCTATCTTGCGGTGGACTTCTTCTTCGTCCTTTCCGGTTTCGTGGTGGGCTATGCCTACGACGACCGTTGGGACAAGATGACCACCTGGGGCTTCTTCAAGCGTCGTCTCACGCGTCTGCACCCGATGGTAATTGCCGGAACACTGGTGGGAGCCGCTCTGTTTTTTTATACCGGTAACGCCTTCCCCCTGACGCAGAGCATTGAACCGTGGAAGTTCCTCCTTTGCCTTGTGATGGGCCTACTGATCATCCCGTGCCCTAACAGTCTGGACATCCGTGGCTGGGGCGAACTCAACTCCTTCAACGGCCCCGTGTGGACGCTCACGCTGGAGTATATCGGCAACATCCTTTATGCATTTATTCTCAGGAGATTGCCGAATATTATCCTGGCGATTCTGGCGGTATGCTGTGCCTTCTTTACGCTGGACGTGACGCTGGGCTGGAATGTCTTCGGCCTGTTCGAGCATCCGCATTATACGGTCATCGGTGGCTGGAGCCTTTCGCCGGACCAGATTTATATCGGCTTTACGCGCCTGTTGTATCCGTTCCTCTGCGGCCTGCTCATTTCCAGGATTCTCCGCATCCGGAAAAACCCGATTCATCTGAAAGGCGGCTTCTGGTGGTGCGGCCTGGCCGTCGCAGTTCTGCTGGCCATGCCGAATATCGGCGGCAAGATGGGTGTGCTGGACGGCAGCTACCAGGCACTCTGTATCCTGCTTCTCTTCCCGTTGATCGTGGTGGCAGGCGCCGGATCCAGGACCACTGACCCTAAGAGCACGGCAGTATGCAAATGGCTGGGAGACATTTCCTATCCCATCTACATCACGCATTATCCCCTCATTTACCTGCAGATGGACTGGGTGGCACAGCATCCTGACGCACCGCTGTGGCAGCACATAACCGTGGGTGCCGGTACAGTGTTCATGGCCATCATCCTGGCCTGGGGCCTGCTGAAGGCTTACGACTTGCCGGTCCGCGAGTGGCTGAAGGAACACTGGCTGAAGAGATAATGGAAGTCACCAACCTGCTGGACATACATACGCGGGAAGAATTGTACCGCTGGTACCAGGAGAACCACGAGACGGTTCCCGATTTCTGGCTGCGGATCAACCGGGCCGAGGCGGACTGCCCCGGCGTCATCCGCTATGTGGACGCCGTGGAGGTAGCACTGTGCTTCGGTTGGATCGACAGCACGATGAAACGCATTGACGCCGGCAAGCCTATCCAGCATTTTACTCCTCGCCGGAAGGGCAGCAACTGGTGCGAGCAGAACCTGGTGCGCTGCAGAAGGCTTCTCAAACTGGGGGAGATGACCCCCGCCGGGCTGGCCGTGGTGCCAGACTTGAATCCCCGGCATTTTATTTTCGAAGACTGGGTGCTGGACGCCATTAAAGCCGACAAACCAGCTTGGAAGCACTACAAGACCTTCCCGGAAAACTATCGGCGCATCAAAGTCGACCGCATCCAGCACTACTACCACACCGGCCGGCAGGAATATGCGCAGAAAATGCTGACGAAGTTCATCGAGGACTGCCACGTCGGCAAAATGCAATCCGGGTGGAGCGACTTTGGACGATTGATGTAGAGAGAAGATGTCCGAACACTGGGAAATTTACGCCGACTGGAATCCGTGGCATGGGTGCACCAAAATCAGCCCCGGGTGCAAGTACTGCTATGTGTATCGGCAGGACGAGATGTACGGTAGCGAGGTCTCCAGCAGCGAGTGTCGCAAGACAGGAGCTTTCTATCTGCCGATCAAGCGGAAGCGCGACAAGTCGTGGAAGATTGAGAGCGGAAAGGTTGTATTCACCTGTTTTACCTCTGACTTCCTACTCAAGGACGCCGACCCGTGGCGGGAGGAATGCTGGCTGATGATGAAGCGTCGCAGCGACCTCTGGTTCTACTTCTTCACCAAGCGCATCGACCGTTTCATGGAATGCGTGCCGGAGGATTGGGGCGATGGCTACGACAACGTCATCGTGGGATGCACGGTTGAGAACCAGACGATGGCCGACTACCGCCTGCCCATCTTCCTGTCGCTCCCCATCAAGCACAAAAGCATCATCGCATCACCGCTGATCACGCCACTCAAGCTCACGCCTTACTTGGACGAAACCATCGAGGAGGTGTCAGTAGGCGGCGAGTCCGGCGTGGACGCCAGGCCGTGCGACTACGACTGGGTGCTGTCGATCCGCGAGCAATGCGTCGCCCGCGGCGTCCCCTTCCGCTTCCACCAGACCGGCGCCCATTTCATCAAGGATGGCAAGGAGTACTATGTCCGCCGCTGCTACCAGCTCAGCCAGGCCCACAAGGCCAACATCGACTACAAGATCGGCAAGTACCTGGTGCCCGAGACCGCGCGATACGAATGGAAAGACAGTGACTATCACGATTGATATCATATAAAACGCGGGCATTGTTCTGCAGTGAGGGTACCGTCCCAAATTCTGGCAGGCTACCGTCAATCTCGGCCGTTTTTGACGGTAGCGGGCTAAGGAATGGGACGCTACCGTCACTCGTCACGGATAACAGATTTGACATTAGGCAGATGTTTCACGCCGAAACGATCTTTTCTTCCCAGGCTTTCAGGAAGGCAAGTTGTTCTGGTGTATGGAACCAATGCTCTCCATTTGGCATAATGGTGACCTGGCATTGGTGCTGGCTGATAAAGTCGCGGCCAGTTTCCTTGCTGACTATCAGGTCTACTTCTGGGCGAAGGATGTATGTAGGTGCCTTCCAACGTGTAATCGGATGATTGACAACCCACTCGTAATAGTCGTCCTCGCGTTGTGGCATCAGCTCAATAAACTTCTTCATATCGAGAATTGGAGAAACAAGCATTGCCTGTTCAACTTTCATGTTTTGGAATGCCAACAACGCGAACCATGAGCCGATGCTGTTGGCACGAATGGACACATTCTTCCAATTCTCGAAAAGATAATCTCGAATATCTTTCAGTAACGGCAGCACCTCCCAAGGCTTGTGTTCTACAGACATATCGATACCCAAGACCTGATATCCTTTTGGCACGACCACTTCTGCAAAGGCCAAGGCCTCTTCCTTGCGTCCATGCAACCCATGCACAAAAAGGAATATCTTTTCGCTCTTTTCGCCTAAGAGCAGCGCCGGCGTAGAGCCGATATTTAATTCAATAACCTTCATGTCTTGTTATTCGCCAACGCGCATAATGCTATCGCTCAGCATAATTCAAGCGAGCCTGATTCTGCTTTCGCTTAACCGCATTATTCGGAATGTACAGCGGTCGCTCCCCCTAAGAACTGTATTCTCAATCCGA
>JAEETO010000145.1 GCA_016290385.1 Bacteroidales bacterium
GTCAGATCGGTATCGGCGGTATTGCGACGGCGGGTATCATCGGCATCATCAAGCAGTCGAAAGTGATCAAGGATGCGGTTGGAATGGCAGTGCGCGAGTTCAGCAAGAAGGGCGCGGGAGCGGCCGAAGAGAAAGTGGAACGCACGCAGCGCGACATCCCGATGAAGACTGTCGTCTTCGGTATCGTCCTTACGTTGCTGGCCGTGTTTGCTTTCTTCGCCTTCGGCGGCATCGTAGACAATGTGTGGCAGGCGCTCGTGGGCCTGCTCGTCGTGGCCATCATCTCCTTCCTGTTTACGACCGTGGCGGCCAACGCCATCGCCATCGTGGGCACGAACCCGGTGAGCGGCATGACCATCATGACGCTGATTATCACGGCCCTCGTGCTGGTGGCCTGCGGTCTCAAGGGCGACGCCGGCATGGTGGCTGCGCTGTTGATCGGCGGCGTGGTCTGCACAGCGCTCTCGACCGCGGGCGGTTTCATCACCGACCTGAAGATCGGTTACTGGATCGGCACGACCCCGGCCAAGCAGGAAAGCTGGAAATTCGTGGGCGTGCTGGTGGCTGCCGCGACCGTTGCCGGTGTGGTGATCCTGCTCAACAAGACCTATGGTTTCGTGGGCGCGGATGCCCTCGTGGCCCCGCAGGCGAACGCCATGGCCGCCGTCATCCGGCCGATGATGGAAGGCGGCAGCGCCCCGTGGTTCATGTACATTCTGGGCGCCGTCATCGCCATCGTGCTGACCATTTTCAAAGTTCCGGCACTGGCCTTCTGCCTGGGCATGTTTATCCCCATCGACCTGAACCTCCCGCTGCTCGTGGGCGGTGCCATTTCGTGGTATGTGAGCACCCGCAGCACGGATAAGGCCGTCAACGCGGCCCGCCAGGAGAAAGGCACCCTCATTGCTTCCGGCTTCATCGCCGGCGGCGCCCTGATGGGCGTGGTGAGCGCCATCCTGAAGTTCGCCAACGTCGACTGGTACTTGACCGACTGGAATGCCAAATACGGCGAGGCTATCGCCATCATTCCGTTCCTGCTGATCATCTTCTACATGATCCGCTCTTCGATGAAAGTTGACAACAACAAAACAGAATAGATTGTTCGAATGGAAACCGTAACCGATAAATTCCTGCGCTACATCTCGGTCGAGACTACGTCCGACGAGAACGGCACGACACATCCCTCCAGCCTCAAGGAACTCGACCTGTCCCGCATGCTGGTGGAAGAAATGAAAAAGATGGGCATCGCGGACGCCTCGCTCGACGAGAACGGCTACGTGATGGGCACCATCCCCGCCAACATCGACAAGAAGGTCCCCGTACTGGGCTTCATCGCCCATGTCGACACCGCGCCCGACGCCTCAGGCAAGGACGTCAAGCCGCAGTTCATCCGCAACTACGACGGCAGCGACATCCCGTTGAAGGGCGTGCCGGGGCTGGCCCTGCGGGTGGCCGACTTCCCCGAAATGCTGGATTACAAGGGCCAGACGCTTATTACAACAGACGGCACGACGCTGCTGGGCGCCGACGACAAGGCCGGCGTGGCCGAGATCATGACGGTGGCCGAGTATCTGCTCACGCATCCGGAAGTGAAGCACGGCACCATCAAGATCGGCTTCACGCCCGACGAAGAGATCGGCTGCGGCGTGGACTTCTTCGACGTGGCCAAATTCGGCGCCGACTACGCCTACACGATGGACGGCGGCGCCATTGGCGAGCTGGAGTACGAGAACTTCAACGCCGCCGGCGTGAAGCTCCGCATCCAGGGTTGCAACATCCACCCGGGCTATGCCAAGGGGAAGATGGTAAATGCCATGCAGGTGGGCATGGAGCTGGCCGGCATGCTGCCCCGGGAGCAGCGGCCTGAGTTCACGCAAGACTACGAGGGTTTCTTCCATCTGACCGGTTTCAACGGCACGGTGGAGGCCGCCACGATGAGCTACATCATCCGCGACCACGACATGCAGCGCTTCGAGCAGAAAAAGGCGCTGATGGAAGCCGCCGTCGCTTATATTAACAAGAAGTATGGCGACATTGTGACGCTGGAGATGAAAGACCAATACTACAACATGCGCGAAAAAGTGGAGCCGCACTACTTCATCGTGGAGCGGGCCATCAAGGCCATGGAGATGGCCGGCATCCAGCCGAAGGTCCAGCCCATCCGCGGCGGCACCGACGGCGCCCGCCTCTCGTTCATGGGCCTGCCCTGCCCGAACATCTTCGCCGGTGGCCACAATTTCCACGGCAAGCTGGAATTCGTCCCGGTCGAAAGCATGGAAAAGGCCACGGAAGTCATCAAGAATCTGATTGCGCTGTACGCCGAATAAAAAAAATTTCAAAAAAATTTTGTTTTCAAAAAAAACTGCTTACCTTTGCAGCCCGTTTCGGAAGAAACGACAAGTTCATTGACTTATTGGAGAGAGAAAACGAGGTAAAAAAACTGTAAGCAATAGATAGTTTGTTAATTGAGAAAGAGTTTTTCTGGATCAGTTAAGGGACTACAATTTCAAACA
>JAEETO010000068.1 GCA_016290385.1 Bacteroidales bacterium
CGCGGTGGGCGCGGAGGTCTTTCAGGCGGGCGATCTGCGATTCACGCACCTTGGTGTTGTCCACGTCGAGGATCTCGATGGGATCTTCGTGGTCGAGGCGGTACTCGTTGATGCCGATGATCTTCTCCAGGCCGGAGTCGATGCGGGCCTGCTTGCGGGCGGCGGCTTCCTCGATGCGGAGTTTCGGCACGCCGGTCTCGATGGCCTTGGCCATGCCGCCGAGGCTCTCGACTTCCTGGATATGCTCCCAGGCCTTGTGTGCCAGCTCGTTGGTCAGGCTCTCCACATAGTAGGAACCGGCCCACGGGTCGATGGAACGGCAGACCTGCGTCTCTTCCTGAATGTAGATCTGGGTGTTACGGGCGATACGCGCGGAGAAGTCGGTCGGCAGGGCGATGGCCTCGTCAAGCGCGTTGGTGTGCAGCGACTGGGTGTGGCCGAGGGCGGCGCCCATGGCCTCGATGCAGGTACGGGCCACGTTGTTGAACGGGTCCTGCTCAGTGAGCGACCAGCCGGAGGTCTGGCAGTGGGTACGGAGCGACTGGCTCTTCGGGTTCTTCGGGTTGAACTGGCCCACGATCTTGGCCCAGAGCATACGGGCTGCGCGCATCTTGGCGATCTCCATGAAGTGGTTCATGCCGATGGCCCAGAAGAACGACAGGCGCGGTGCGAAGGCATCCACGTCGATGCCGGCCTTGATACCGGTGCGGATGTACTCCATACCGTCGGCCAGGGTGTACGCCATCTCGATGTCGTTGGTGGCACCGGCTTCCTGCATGTGGTAACCGGAGATGGAGATCGAGTTGAACTTGGGCATGTACTGCGAGGTGAAGGCGAAGATGTCGCCGATGATGCGCATCGAGAACTCCGGAGGATAAATATAGGTGTTACGCACCATGAATTCCTTGAGGATGTCGTTCTGGATGGTACCGGCCATCTCTTCGAGCTTGACACCCTGCTCCAGGCCGGCCACGATGTAGAAGGCCATGATCGGGAGGACGGCGCCGTTCATCGTCATGGAGACGGACATCTTGCCGAGCGGGATCTGGTCGAAGAGGACCTTCATGTCCTCGACGGAGCAGATCGACACGCCTGCTTTGCCGACATCGCCCACCACGCGCGGGTGATCGGCGTCGTAACCGCGGTGGGTCGCCAGGTCAAAAGCCACGGAGAGGCCTTTCTGGCCGGCGGCCAGGTTGCGGCGGTAGAACGCGTTGGATTCTTCAGCCGTGGAGAAACCGGCATATTGGCGGATGGTCCAGGGCTTGTTGACATACATCGTGGAGTAAGGGCCACGGAGGAACGGAGCCACGCCGGCGGCGTAGTTGAGGTGTTCCATGCCCTCGAGGTCGGCGGCCGTGTAGAGCGGCTTCACGTCGATCTTCTCCGGGGTGTGCCAGCGTTCTTCTTCTTTCTGGCATGCGCAGGCGCACTTGGGCGCAGCGCCCTTCGTATAGTCAATATCGTTGAATTTCGGTCTCATTGTCTGTCCTCCTGATTAAAGTTCCTTGACGCCCAGTGCCTTCTGGTACTCCTTGAGGGTATCCAGCACGTTGCATTTGACATGGATGTAATTCTTGATGCCCTGCTCCTCGAGCTGCGGACGGCACTCGGGATCGCCGGCGACCACCACGATGGCCTTGTCGCCGATAAGCTGGGCGATCTTCGGGACATTTTCGAGATATTCATCGTCGGCCGAGCAGGCGACCACGATGTCGGCCTTGGCCTTGAGGGCGGCCTCGACGCCTTCCTCGATCGTGGAGAAGCGGTTGTTGTCGACCACCTTGAAACCGGCGATAGCGAAGAAGTTGCAGCTGAACTGTGCACGGGCGCGGCACATGGCCAGGTTGCCGAAGGTCAGCATGAAGGCCATCGGCTGGCGGCCGTTGCGGTCGGTAGCCAGGCGCATGGCTTCGAACGGCTGGGCGCCGCGGTAGGCGCAAAGCGGTTCGGCCATCTTTTCCTCGCAGCCACAGCCCTTGCTGTCGCAGCAGGCGGCACCGCGGGTGACGATTTCCTTGGTGATATCTTCGCCGGCTTTCTCGAGGAAGTTCGGGAACTGGTTGGTACCCAGCAGGGTCTCGCGGCGCTGGGCCAGGAGTTTGTCTTTCTTGTCGGAGACGGCCTTGACCTGCTCCTGGACGAAGCCGGCCTTGAAGGCCTCGGTGTAACCACCCTTCTCCTCGACGTCCTTGAAGAGTTTCCAGGCGGCATCGATGATAGCCTGGGTGAGTTCCTCGACATAGTAGGAACCGCCGGCCGGATCGACGATCTTGTTGAAGTGCGATTCCTCCTTGAGGATCGACTGGACGTTGCGGGCGATGCGGTTGGAGAATTCGCCCGGTGCATGGAACACCTGGTCGAACGGCAGCACCTCGATGGAATCGACGCCGGCGATGGCGGCGCTCATGGTCTCGGTCGTGCCGCGAAGCATGTTGACGTAGGCGTCGTAGACCGTCTGGTTCCACTGGCTGGTGACAGCATGGACGTGCATCTTGCAGGCGCAGTCGCTCTCGACGCCCCAGGCCCTGACGATGTTGGCCCAGATCACGCGACCGGCGCGGAACTTGGCAATCTCCATGAAATAGTTGGAGCTGATGCCGAAGGTGAATTTGATGCGGCGGGCCACTTCCTCGGCGCTGAAGCCGCGTTCTGCGAGCTTGGCGATGTATTCGTTGCCGATGGCTACGCCGAAGGCGAGTTCCTGCACGAGGCTGGAACCTGCGTCGTTGAAGTCATAAGCCTGGACGTTGATGACTTTGATCTTCGGGAAGTCGGCGACGGCCTTGATGGCGTCGGCGAGGAAGCCGTAGGCTTTGTCTTCGCAGAAGTTGCCCTTGACGGTCAGGCGGTGAAGCGGGCTGAAATCGAACGAGGCGCGGACCTCTTCCGGCTTGACACCCTGCTTCTTCACGACGGCGAGGAAGCTCTTGAGGGTCTCGGCGCTGTGCTTGGGGCAGCACTTGCGGAAGTTGATCTCCACGGCGGGAATGCAGATGCCTTTGAGCAGGGCTGCCATCTCGGCCTCGGAGAGGTCTTTCTTCTCACCCAGGACGAAGCCCAGCGATTCGACACCTTTGTTGAGGATGTCGAGGGCCTCGGCGTTTGCCTTCTCGATGCCTTCGCACAGGCAAATGTCCTGGCGGGTGAGCCAGTTGTTGTCGTTCTTGATGCCGCGGACGAACGGGAACTGTCCGGGCATCTCGCCCAGTGACTTGATGTCGGGCAGGTTCTCGGCGCGGTAGTACGGGCGCACCGGGAAACCTTCGTGGGTCTTCCATACGAGTTTCTTCTCGTAGTCGGCCCCCTTCAAGTCCTTGATAATTACCGCATCCCACTGTTCTGTCGTAACAGGAGGAAATTCAGTAAACAGTTTTTCTGCCATTTTTTATACGATTTAGTTATAGTGTGTTAGATTTAAGCCATATTTGCTATAAAATGCAAATTTAGGAATCTTTTCTTATATTTGAAATCTAAATTCTTGTCATGAAACGATTTTTAGCTTTTTTATCGGCACTCTTCCTCTGCGCTGTCCTCCACGCGCAACAGACCCCCATAGATAGCACCCGCTGCAAGCCAGACGAATCAATTGCCTTCGCCCAGTACGATACCCTGGCGCTCGAGATGGACCTTTATTTTCCGAACGACGATGCCGAAACACACCCCTGCATCCTCTTTACCTATGGCGGGGGCTTTATCATGAACAACCAGCGGAACTTCGAAACGCGACGGCTCTGCCGGATGCTGGCCGACGACGGCTACGTAGTGGTGGCTACCGACTACCGGCTGGGCCTGAAGGGCGTGAAATTCAAGGGCCCCGCCTCGATGATCAAGCCGCTTGAACAAGCCGTGCAGATGGCAGCAGAAGACGTGATGAAAGTCACCCGCTACGTGCTCGACTATGCTCCGGAACTCTGCGTCGATCCCCATCAAATCATCCTTGTGGGCAGCAGTGCCGGCGCCATCGCCTCGCTGCAGTGCGATTTCGAGCGCTGCAACCGGACCGAGATGGCGCAGCGCTATCTCCCGGAAGGCTTCCGCTATGCAGGCGTAGCAGCGTTCGCCGGCGCCATCTTCTCGCGGAAAGGCCTGGAATACAAACATGACATGCCGGCACCGACCCTCTTCCTGCACGGCACGGCCGACAAATTGGTTCCCTACAAGCAGATCAAATTCTTCGGCACCGGTTTCTACGGCTCCGACCGTATCGCGAAACAGTTCAAGGACCGCCACTATCCCCACAAGATCATCCGTTTCCAGGACGAAGGACATACCGTCGCCGCCCGTTACTTCGCCAACTACGACGACCTCCGCTGGTTCCTCGACAAGATGGTCAGAGACGCCCGCCATCTCGAAATCGACGAATCCTACAACGACCCCTTCCGCCAGCGCTCCTCTTGGGACAACTACGATCCCTCAAATCTGTACTAGCAATTCGCCCTCGACTTCCGAAAGCCCTTCAGCCAGGACGGCCATGTCCTGGCTGATTTTCTGGTTGGTGATGCGGGCGTAGATCTGGGTGGTGCGGATGTTGGTGTGGCCGAGGATGCGGCTGAGGGTTTCGATGGGCATGCCGCGGTTGAGGGCCAGGGTGGCGAAGGTGTGGCGGCCTACGTGGAAGGTCAGGTGTGTCCGGAAGCCGCAGCGGCGTTTCAGTTCGTGCAGATGCTCGTTGCAGCAGTTGTTGCTGGGCACGGGGAACAGTCGGCCGTCCGGCGCGGCGTCCCTGTATTTTTAGATGAGCCGCAGGGGTGTAGCTGTTGACGTAGCCTGCAAAAGGGTCGCCTTTCAGTCGCTGCTCGCGTTTCGCCAGCCCCAGCACGTGCTTCAGTGTGATCATGTAGCCCCAGACCGTGTTGGGCGCGAGTCCGCGGTCCACGCGCAGATATCGGATCCGATACAATGAAAAAGGGCGGCCCGTTCAGGACCGCCCTTTTTATTGACATTCAGCCTGAACGGCCGGGCCTTGGAGGACGCTCAGGAAATCCTTGGGAGCAAGTTTCACGGGATCGACCGTAAACTCGGGAATGTTGTACGACTTGAAGAGCCGGAGGTTTTGCTGCGGATCGCGCTGCGGGAGCAGGAAAGGCTTGTGGGCGCGGCCTTGGGCATCAAACCAGGCCAGATAGAGCCGCGTATAGGTCCGGTCGTCGCGACGCGAAGAAAAGACAATCCAGCGGCCGTTCGACGACCAGCTGTGGTAACTTTCGACCTCTTCGCTGTTGACTTCCTCCAGCTCGCGCAGTGAGCCGTCAGCCAGATCGGCAAGATAGAGATCGGCATCGCGATGCCAGATATGGAACTGTCCGAAAGAAGCCAGCGTAAACAGCAGGTAACGGCCATCGGGCGAAACACGCGGGAAGGTAGCACTCAAGTCGAGAGCGGCGGCGTCAAAAAAGACTTCCGGTGTGCCGAAACGACGTGTGACAGGATCGAATGGTACCTGCATCAGCTTGTATTTCAGCTCATCATAATGCGGGCCATAATAGTATTCGCGCATGGGCGCCAGCTGCGTGATATCGGCGGAAGCATAGTAGAGCGTCCGTCCGTCGGGCGACCAGTACGGAAAAGTCTCGAGCTGCAGGCTGTCGGCGGCGACCACCGTAGCCCGGTTGGCGGCAGGGTCGTAGAGAATGATGTCGGAGTCGGAATCGATGACTTCGGTCTTGTCGATACCTTTGGCATAGAAATACTGCCGTGTGCTGTTGAGCGAATACGCGAGCAGGTTTTCGCTGGGATGCCAGGATGGATAGACACCGGGAGAAAGGAAACCGTCGGCCTTGAGATTGACTTTGCGGATCTCGCCGTGGTCGGCGATGATCGTCCCGCCGTCTTTCTGCCGGACATGGAACTGCAGGCGGTCGGCGTGCCAGTTCTGGAAGGAATGACAGTTGATGCACTGCCCGTCGATGCGGTCGTAGTCCAGCTGGTTGTTGAAGATATCTTTCTCCTGGAAGTTCAACAGGTCGCGCTGCGAGATGCTCATGGACCCCGCCATGCCGTAGGTAGGCTCAATGAGGCGGTAGCTCAGGTAGCGGTCTATCGGATCGGGAGCCACAAAATTGCGAACGGGCGGGCAGGCATACCAGTGTCCATCGCGTTTCTCGTAGATATCAAAGCAAATCTCCCCGCCACAGTTGGCCTCCAGCAGGGCATGCCATTCCTTCAGCGGAAAGCGGACGGTGCGGCCTTTGACGACGATGGCCTTGCCATTTTCGCCCCGGGCCACACAGCGATAGGCCTGCGCCTCGTCTTCGATGCGGAAATTCAGCGGCGCGATGTTACAGGGAACGGCAAGCCCGCTGTAGTCGGGCCAGATGCGGGCAGACGCCTCGGCCGACAAGGCATCTTGCGGCACCCGGGTACAGGAGGCGCCGAGCAGCAGCAACGCGGGCAGAAGAATACAAGTCAGTCGTTTCATGGACGGGACATCATCATTTGGGCCGCCCGGTTCCATTCCTGCATCTGAGGACTGTTCCCGGGAACATATTGATAGAACAGGAGCACGTTGGAAGCAGCATTGTCGCTGGGCATCCAGCGCTTTTCCTCATAATCCTGCAACGGGGCGAGCAACTTGTATTCCGGATCCTGCGCCAGGGCCTGCGGATCATCGAGATACTGGCGGTAGCGGCGTGCCCAGCCCTTGTGCAACGTGGTGTGCGCCAGCGTTTCCAGATATTTTTCCGCCAGCTCCCTTTCGCCGTTGAACACCGCCACCTTGGCCAGGTATTTCCAGCGTTCCACCGCATAGTTGGCATAGAGGCTGATCTCCGAGGAGATGCGGGCTGAGTAGTTGAGCAGGCCTGAGTGGAAGAAAATGGTAGGACCGGCCAGCAGCGAAGAGGAATACTCCCGGTTGCCGACGATCACGGGAATCGTACGGAACGAATATTTCATGCAATCGCGCTCCAGGCATCCCTGTGCATAGAGCGCACAGTTACGGTAGGACACCAAGATATCGTTGGTCACCGGCAGCGGACATGTCTTGTCGGCCACCAACGCCCAGTCGCCCCGCTCGATGGCCCGTTCGGCCACCATCTGCCGGTGGAAGAGTGTATCGCGGTACGGCAGCAGGTACACGCAAAGGACGACCGCCACGCCTACTGGCAGCGTCAGGGCCGTCTGCCACCAACGGGCTGTTCGGAACCGGGGTTTCAGCAAGGCAAAAAGAACCAGCAGCAAGCCGGCGGCGACGAGCGGAACCAGTTCCCAAGGATTCGATACATAATCCAGAAAAGGAGTGCCCTGGAACCACATGTAGCGCAGCACGCTATGGTTGTAGAACAACTGGTATTCCAACCACGGGACCACGGCGATGCAGAGCAGGTCGGCCAGCGAGCGGAGCCATCGCATCCTCCCCTTTTCGTGTGAAAGCGACCAGGCGGCGTGGATGAGCAGCGCCAGCAAGGCATAGCAGCCGAACAAAGGGTAACCCAGCAACGCTACCACATAGCGTGCCTTGCCTTCCCAGGCCTGCACCCGCCGGAACAACAGGAGCGCGACAAGCAGTCCCAGCGGCTCGGTGAAGACCAGTGCATCGGTGCGGAACATCAGCACCCCATAGCCCATGCGCATCAATGCCAGATACAGGGCCAGCACCGGCAGCAGCGCCAGGACCGGCAGGCGGCTGCCCCGCAGGAAAAACCAGTAGCACAGCCAGGCAATCCATCCATACAGCGACAGCAGCAGGATGACCGCCACGACGGGATAATAGCAGAACTGGGTCAGGAAGCGGCCGGCATACAGCAACAGGGCGGCCGGCTTCTCGAAGTGGGCGGCCAGCCAGGGCCAGGTGTCCTGGAAGAGCGAAACTGCGTGAAACTTGTAGAGGAAGCTCGAGAACAGGAGCATGACATGGGCTGCGGCGGCCAGGAAAGCCACCACACAGACCAGGGTCGTTCCCCGCAGGATGCGCGCTTGCCGGTCGTCCTTCATGCCGCTGCTACAGGTAGTCTTCGAAATACATCGTCACCTTGTCCATCAGGTGGACGCGGTCAATGCCGCGGACATTGTGCGGGTGGGTCGGATACGGAAAGTAATCGACCTGGACGTTGCTCTTGATGCATGCCTCCACGAAACTCAGGCTGTGTTCCCAGACCACGGTGTCGTCGATGGCGCCCTGGCAGATCAGGAGCTTGGACTTCAAGTCCTTGGCGCGCGGGATGAGCGAGGTCTTCGCGAAGCCTTCGGAGTTCGTAGCCTCGGTCTCCATATAGCGTTCGCCGTACATCACCTCATACCATTTCCAGTCGATGACCGGACCGCCGGCCACCGCCACCTTGAACACCTCGGGATAGTTGACCGTCAGCGAGATGGTCATGAAGCCGCCGTAGCTCCAGCCGTGCACGCCCACGCGGTCCTTGTCCGCCCAGGGGTGCGAGAGCAGCCATTTCATGCCTTCCATCTGGTCGGCCATCTCCACCTGTCCGCACTGCTTGTGGATGGATTTCTCGTAGGCCGCGCCGCGGTTCGGCGTGCCGCGGTTGTCCATCGTGAAGACGATGTAGCCATGCTGGGCCATGTAGATGTCCCAGAGCGACATGCCGCCGCGGGTGTTGTCGGTGATCAGCTGGGAGTGCGGACCGCCGTACACATAAAGGATGACAGGATACTTCTTGGAAGGATCGAAATCGAGCGGATAGACGATGCTGTACCAGTTGTCGTACTGGCCGTCGGCGCTCTTGACCGTGCCCATCTCGATCTTGCAGTTGGTCAGCAGCGGGTTCTCGGCGGGCGACTCGTACAGGGTTTCCATCTTCTTGCCGTCGGTGGTGCCATACTTGATGACGGTCGGCACACCGAGTGAAGTGTAGCTGTCGGAGAAATACTTGCCGTCGGGCGAGACGTTGCAGCTGTGCCAGCCTTTGTCGCGGGTCAGGCGGAGCATCTTGCCGGTCTTGGTGTCGACGCGGAAGAGGTGCCGCTCCACGGGCGATACTTCTGCCGAATAATAGTAGATGTATCTGCCGCGCTGTGCCACGAACTGGCAGTCTGCGTCCACGTTGGTCAGGCGCTTCGGGGCGAACTTGCCGCTGGCCGAGCAGAGATAGTAGTTCTTGTAGCCGTCACGGTTGTCGGTGAAATAGAGGAACTGGTCGGGATCGCTCTCCAGGAAGATCAGGGGCTGCTCAGGTTCCACCCATTTATTGTTCTCTTCGGTAAGCAGGGTGCCGAGGCAACGGCCGTCAGTGGCATCGTACACATTCAGATGGACATGCTTCTGCGGGCGGTCGAGCACCTGGATATAGATCTTGTCGCTGGCCGGACCCCAGGTGATGTTGGTCAGGTAGCGTTCGTCGTCGAAGTCAGTGACGTCCATCCAGGTGGTCGTGCCGGCCGCGATGTCATACACGCCCAGGGCGATGTGCTCGGAGGCCATGCCGTTCATCGGGTAGCGGATTTCGCGCAGCGTGCCGGTGCGGGTGGTGATGTCGATCAGCGGGAAAAGGGTCACGGCGCGTTCGTCCTTGCGGTAGAAGGCGATCTTGCTGCTGTCGGGCGAGACGAAGATGCCGCCGTTGATGCCGAATTCGTTGCGGCTGACGCTCGTACCGCAGACGATGCCGGGGTCATCGTAGGCCGTGATGGCGTGTTCCACGCCGGCTTTGTCCTTGTAATAGAGATTGTTACCACGCGTGTATGCGAACTGCTGGCGGGGTCCGCGCCCCATGGGCGGCATCATGCCGCGGGGGCTGTCGACCAGCGCAATGACCTGTTTGTCACCGGTCCAGCGCGTCATGGGCACCGGGGTACGCAGGCCCGTACCCAGCACCGCCTGTTCCATGGTCATCATTCTGGGCGCATCCTGCGCCAGGGAGAACTGCCCGGCTACCAGCAGGGTCAGCACAACAAGAAGGATTCGTTTCATAGCGTAAAGTTACAGTTTTTTATTTATCTTTGTTTTCTGCTAAAAGCATTAAACATGGATAAACAAGCCAAAAGAATACAGACTTCCATTCTCAACGCAGCAGAAAAGAAGGCGCTTGTATGGATGGCCGAGCGGATGCCGCAATGGGTCACTTCCGACAAGCTTACCTGGCTGGGCGTGTTCGGATCTTTCCTGATCATGCTGGGATACATTCTTTCGAACTTTAGCGTAAACTGGCTATGGCTCAGCACTTTCGGACTTTTTGTCAACTGGTTCGGCGACTCGCTCGACGGCACGGTGGCCCGTGTCCGCAAGACCCAGCGGCCCATCTACGGCTACTACCTCGACCATACCGTAGACGGCATCAACGAGACCATGATGTTCATCGGCATCGGCCTCTCCCCCTTCATGAACCTCTACACGGCCATGGCCGCGCTGATCGTCTATCTGCAGCTCACCCTCAACGTCAGCATGAATGCGCACCTGCGCTCCGAATTCAACCTGACCTATGCCGGCCTCGGACCCACGGAGTTCCGCATCATCGTTATGATTCTCAACACCCTGTTGATCTTCATCAAGCCCTGGCAGGAGTTTGAGCGCGTCTTCGTCGTGTTTGGCAAGACCCTGTATTTCCACGCCCTCGACTATCCCGGCCTGGTGATCCTGGCCATCCTGGTCATCATCTACTTCGTGACCATCTCCAAGGATCTGCGTTACTACGCCAAGATCGATCCCCTGCCCAAGCGCAAGGACAAACAGAAATAGACCCGATCCGTCGCCCCCATGCCCGTCATCAGCGTAGAAGAGGCCCAACGTCTGCTGCCAAAACTCGACAGCAGATTCGGCGGCATCCTGATCAAGCGGCTCATGCGTGTGTCGGGCGTCGAACTGGCGAACACCCTCTACGACAAGAACTGCCACCATCTGGGGCCGGACTTCGCCGACGGCATTATGCGCGACCTCGGCGTGGATTACCAAGTCGGCCATGCCGAGCGGCTGCAGCAATTGCCGGAAGGTCCGTTCATTACTGTCAGCAATCATCCGTACGGCCATATCGACGGCATGATCATGGTCGATTTGTTCGGCCATATCCGCTCCGACTACAAGGTGATGGTCAACCAGATCCTGGCCCATGTCCAGGCACTGTCACCCAATTTCATCAAAGTCATCCCCACGGGCAATGAAAAGACGGGGCCCAGGGCAGAAAGCCTGAACGGCGTCCGTGAGACCCTCGCCCATTTGCGGGGAGGCCACCCCATGGGCTTTTTCCCTTCCGGTGCCGTGTCGGACCTCAGCCTGAAGGACTGTTGCATACGCGACCGCGCATGGCAGGAACCCGTGCTGCGGCTCATCCAAAAAGCCGGCGTGCCCGTGATCCCGGTACGCTTTTTCGACCGCAACTCGATGCTGTTCTACCGTCTCGGCCTGATTGACTGGAGGGTACGGCTGGTGCGTCTCTGCCGGGAACTGGACAACAAACGCGGAAAAGACGTCCGCCTCGGCATCGGGGAAATCATTTCCACAGCGCGGCAGCAGGCCTGCGCGTCCATTGAAGAATACGGTCAGCTGCTGCGGAGCAGCGTTTACGACATGCCTCTGCCCGACACTTTCGTGCGGCGGAGCGAAATCGACTTTAGCGCATGGAAGCAATGAAAGGAAATTTGGCGCTGATCACCGGCGCCAGCTCGGGGATCGGCGCCGCCCTCGCCCGGGAGTTCGCCCGCCGCGGCGCCGACCTTGTGCTGCTGGCCCGCAACCGCCAGCGTCTGGAAGAAGTAGCGACCGCATGCCAACAGCTCGGTGCCGGCAACGTCCGGCTGGTAGAAGCCGATACTACAGACTATCCGGCCATCGACGCCTTTGTTCCGACGTTGGCACGCCCGCTCGACTATCTGGTACTCAACGCCGGCATTTCCCAGCGCTCCCCCGCCCTGGAAACCGCCGAAGCAGTGGACCGCCGTGTCATGGAGGTGGATTTCTTCGCCCCGGTCTATCTGGCCAAGGCCCTGCACAAAGCCGGCAAATGGGCCGGAGACATCCACATTGCCGCCACCTCGTCGATCTCCGGACTTTTCGGATTCCCGCAACGCTCCGCTTACTGCGCCGCCAAGCATGCCCTCAAGGGCTATTTCGAGGCGCTCCAGCTGGAAACAGGGCTGAAAGTCACCCTGTTGTTCCCGGGACGCATCAACACGCCCATCAGCCTGAGCGCGCTGGAAGGCGACGGCAAGGCACACGGCAAGATGGATCCAGGCCAGGCCGGCGGCATGGACGTCGACCAATGCGCCCGCAAATGCGTCGACGGCATCGTGCGCGGCAAGCGTCAGGTGCGCGTGGGCGGCAAGGAAATGATCGCCTGCTTTGCCTACAAGTGGTTCCCGGGCCTTTTCTTCAAAATGGCCGGGAAAGTATCGGCCGTCTAGACCCCGCCGATTCTCTCCATTTTACGTTCAGGGCGACAAAAAAATGATTTTGAAAAATAATTTGAAAACAAACCGAAATATTTCTATCTTTGCGGTCCACTTCTGGATGTGGCGCAGTTGGTAGCGCACCTGGTTAGGGACCAGGAGGTCGCTGGTTCAAGTCCAGTCATCCAGACCAAGAGAGAGGTTGTTTACCCTGGTGAGTTGTCCGAGTGG
>JAEETO010000008.1 GCA_016290385.1 Bacteroidales bacterium
AATACTGCCAACAGCAACAGCTTGGTCCTTTCACTCAGATTTCTGGACCTGTCAGTCTTCACCTTCTTCCTGGGCAGCTTCGGCCGCGGCGATATCATCGTCCGATGCCGGGAAGCTTCCGCCTTCGCCCTCCTCTCCATCATCTCCATCATCGTTCTTGAAAACTTCCTCTGCATCTTCGTAGTCGTCCACCCTCACCTTGATCTTGACCAGGTAGAGCGCGTCCGGAATCTCCAGGGTAACGGCATAAAAAGAAGTGCCGTCCGGTTTGTCCACTTTGAATATGTCCCCCATATAATCGGCATAGCCGTGGGGATACTTTTCCTTGAAAGCATCCATCAACGCCTCCGACATGTTTTCGTAGCTGATTACAGCACGTTTCTTAGGGATATTTTGTCCTGCCATAGTTCGTATTTGTTTGATGGTGCAAGTATAGATGTTTTTTTCACCAACCGCAAAAAAAATTAGCGTTTCTTGAAGAAAAATGATTTCTGCCGCTGTTTTTTTGCGATGTCACGTTCCACGAAGACTTTTTTGCCGGTACGGGGGTCACGCCCGGTTGCGAACATTTCGGTCGAAATGGTCATAGGAGTGGGCGTAAAATCCTGTACCTGCTCGGTGCGCACGCCACGCAGGGCCGGGTGTTTCGAGAGGGCTTCCATGTCCTGCATCGTACAGCCGGGGTGGGCAGAGATAAAATAGGGAATGATCTCGTACTTGAGCCCTTTTTCGCGGATCAGGCGCTGGAATTCCTTCTCCAGCCGGACAAACAGTCTGAAGGAGGGCTTGCCCATGGCGTCGAGGACTTTGTCCTCCGTATGCTCAGGAGCCACCTTCAGCCGGCCGCTGGTGTGCTTCGTCACCAGTTCCTCGAAATAGCGGCGGCAAGTTGCATCGAGGAAGCCGTTTTCGTCAAGGAAGAGGTCGTAGCGGATGCCGCTGCCGATGAACACATGCTTGACCCCGGGCACCTTGAGCACTTTCTCATAGAGTTGCAGCAGGGGCGTGTGGTCGTAGTTGAGGTTCCTGCAGCGATTCGGATAAAGGCACGAAATCCGCTTGCACTTGGCGCAGAGGTCCCTGTCCCGTCCGCCCATGCGATACATGTTGGCGGTCGGAGCACCCAGGTCGGAAATGGTGCCTTTCCATTCGGGATGACGGGTGAGGGCCTCCACCTCCCGAAGGATCGAGGCTTCGCTGCGCGACTGGATCTGCCTGCCTTGATGCGCGGTGATAGCGCAGAAGTTACAGCCGCCGAAGCAGCCCCGGTGCGTGGTGATCGAGAACTTGATCATGTCGTAGGCGGGGATGCGCTTGCCCTTGTAGCGGGGATGCGGCAGCCGGGTGAACGGCAGATCGTAGATCCAGTCCATCTCTTCCGTGGTCAGGACGGGGCCAAACAGGATGCGGGGCAATTGGGCAAGGGTGCCGTTTTCGCAGGCTTCAGCCACCTGGACCATGGTCTTCTCGCCCATGCCGGCCACGAGCAGGTCGGCGCCGCTCTCTTCGAGGATCGGCGGCTTCATGCAGTTGTCCCAATAGTCGTAGTGGCGTTCGCGCCGCAGCGAGGCTTCGACGCCGCCGATGACAACGGGAACGTCGGGCCAGAGCTGTTTCAAGATCTTTGTATAGACGATGGTCGCACGGTCGGGGCGGGCGCCGGCACGGCCTTCCGGCGTATAGGCGTCGTCACTGCGCAGGCGCTTGGCGGCGGTATAATGGTTGACCATGGAATCCATGGCGCCGGCGCCCACGCCGAAGAACAGCCGCGGCCGGCCGAGCTTGCGGAAGTCACGCAGGTCATCACGCCAGTTGGGCTGCGGCACGACGGCCACCTTGTAGCCTTTAGCCTCCAGCACGCGCGCAATGACCGCCACGCCGAACGAAGGATGGTCGACGTAGGCGTCGCCCATGAAAAGGATCACGTCGGCCTGCTCCCAGCCCAGCGCGTCCATCTCCTTCTTCGATGTCGGCAGGAAAAGACTCGTCATTACATCCGTTCGGGGAGGTCGATGCCGAGGATGTTCATCGCGTGGCGGAGGGTGCGGGCGATGGTGGCGATCAGGCAGAGGCGCTGGTCGCGGACGGCCACATCTTCTTCACGCAGGATCTGCGTGTCGTGGTAGTACTGGTTGAATTCCTTGGCCAGGTCGTAGGCATAGTTCGCGATCAGGGCCGGCGAATGCGCGAGACCGGCTTCCCGGATCTTGTCAGGATAGGCACTGAGTATCTGCACGATAGCCTCTTCCTTCGGCAACAGCGTCGCACCTGTGACGGCGGGCCGGTAACCAGCTTCAGCCGCCTTGCGCAGGATCGAGCAGATACGGGCGTGCGTATACTGGATGAACGGACCCGTGTTGCCGTTGAAATCGATGGATTCCTTCGGGTCGAAAAGCATGGTCTTGCGCGGGTCCACCTTGAGGATGAAATACTTGAGGGCGCCGAGCGAGAGCATCTTGAAGAGCTCGTCCTGCTCCTGCTCCGACATGCCTTCGAGCTTGCCCAGCTCCAGCGAAGTCTCCTTCGCCGTGGCATACATGCGGTCGAGCAGGTCGTCGGCATCCACCACCGTGCCTTCGCGCGATTTCATCTTGCCCTCCGGCAGTTCCACCATGCCGTAGGACATGTGGTAGATGGTCTCCGCCCAGTCGAATCCCAGTTTACCCAGAATCAGCTTGAGTACCTGGAAGTGGTAGTTCTGCTCGTTGCCCACCACATAGATCATCTCGTCGAAGTTGTATTCGTCGTGCCGCTGCTTGGCCGTGCCCAGATCCTGGGTCATATAGACCGAAGTGCCGTCCTTGCGCAGCAGCAGTTTCTCGTCTAGGCCGTCGGCTGTCAGATCGCACCATACGCTGCCGTCGGGGCGGCGGTAAAGCACGCCCTTCTTCAGGCCTTCCTCCACGAGCGCCTTCCCATCCTTGTACGTCTGGGATTCATAGTAGATGCGGTCGAACGAAATGCCGAGCCGCTTGTAGGTCTCGTCAAAACCGGCATAGACCCAGCCGTTCATCTTCGCCCAGAGCGACCGGACTTCCGGATCGCCCTTCTCCCACTTGACCAGCATCTCCTGGGCTTCCTGCAGGATCGGAGCCTTTTTCTCCGCTTCCTCGGGATCCATTCCGCCTGCCACAAGTTCTGCCACTTCCGCCTTCAAAAGGTCGTTGAACTTCACATAATAGTCGCCCACCAGATGGTCGCCTTTCTTGCCGGAAGACTCCGGGGTCTCGCCGTTGCCGCATTTGAGCCAGGCCAGCATCGACTTGCAGATATGGATGCCGCGGTCATTGACCAGATTGACTTTCAGCACTTTGTGCCCACATGCACTCAGCAGCTGGCTCACCGACCAGCCCAGCAGGTTGTTGCGGATGTGGCCGAGGTGCAGCGGCTTGTTGGTATTCGGGCTGGAAAATTCCACCATCACGGTCCGGCCGGTGGCGGGCAGCTGCCCGAAATCGGGTTGTGCGGCAATCTCGGCGAGCGTCTGCGACCAGTAGTTGCCGGCCAGCTTGAGGTTGAGGAAGCCCTTCACCACGTTGAATCCGGACACATGCGGATCGTTTTCCTGCAGCCAGGCTCCGATTTCACTTGCAGTGGCTTCCGGAGCCTTGTGGCTGGTCTTGAGCAAAGGAAAGACGACGAGGGTCACGTCGCCTTCGAACTCCTTGCGGGTGGGCTGCACCTGGATCAGGCCGGGGGCCGGTTCCACACCATAGAGGGCGGCCACGGCTTTCGCTGCCGCGGCGGATATATAATCGAGCGGATTCATCATGATCGGATCAACGTTGTTTTTTGTGCCGGGCGAAGTAGCGGTCCATCTCCTTGCGGGCCTTGGGGGCCAGGCAGAAGAGCGTGAACATCGTAGGGAATGCCATCAAGGCATAGGCGGCATCGATCAGGCTGACGGCCACCCTGAGGGGGATGACGGCCGCCACCACCAGCATCGCCAGGAAAAAGTAGTTATAGTATTTTGCGTATCGGGCCCCGAAAAGGAATCCGGTACATTTTTGTCCATAGTATGAATACGAGAACATCGTGCTGAATGCGAAGAGGATCACCATCACGAAAAGCAGGTAGCCGCCCACTCTGGGAATGGCTGCTCCGAAGGCCAGCAAGGCGTAGCGGAGGCCTTCCATCGAGTTCAAGCCTGAACCGGAAGGGATGATGGACGGGTCGATGGCGGATCCGATGAGGATGGCCAGCGCGGTCAGCGTGCAGACCAGGCCCGAGTCGATCGAGGGGCCGATCATCGCCACCAGGCCTTCACGGACCGGCTCGTTGTTCTTCGAGGCGCCGTGCATCATGGAGGCGGTACCCACACCGGCTTCGTTGACCAGTGCCGCACGCCGCACGCCCGTCAGGGCGATCATGATGATGGAGCCGATGCCGCCGCCCAGTGCACCGCGCGGGGTGAATGCCCCGGTGAAAATGTCGCGGAAAACCCCGGGCACCAGCCCGATATGGCGGATCAGGATGAAGATGACGAGCAGGAAATACAGCGCGACCATCGTAGGTACCAGTTTGGTGGCGATCTTGGAGATGCGTTGGATGCCGCCGATCACGACGAACGAGACGATGATCATGATGACCAGGCCGATGATCAGGCGAAGCGTCGCCGTGTTCTGCTCAGGCGCGAAGAAAAGGGTCGTGACCGACTCCGTAAGCTGGTTGGCCTGCATCACGCAGAGCGTGCCGATCAGGCCGAAGATGGAGAAGAAGACCGCCAGCGGCTTCCAGTTCTTGCCGAGCCCTTCGACGATCATGTACATCGGGCCGCCCTGGGTCTCGCCGGCATCGTCCTTGCCCTTGTACATCACGGCCAGGGTCCCTTCAAAGAATTTCGTGGCCATGCCCACGATGGCACTGACCCACATCCAGAAGATGGCGCCGGGACCGCCGATCGAGAGGGCCACCGCCACGCCGGCGATGTTGCCCATGCCGACTGTCGCGGCGATAGCGCTGGTCAGGGCTTCAAACGAGGAGATCTGTCCGGCGGCACCGTCGTCCTTGACACGAAGCGCCCCGATGGCGCGACCGTAGTAGCGCAGCGGAGCGAATTTCGAATAGACGAGGAAAAAGAGTCCCCCGCCGATGAGCAGGAAGAAAAGCGGATAGCCGCAGATAAAATCGCTGAATGCGGCGATGCCGTGTCCGATGGAATCCCAGAAACCGCCCATGGCCGCGAACGATTAGCCCAGGTATCCCTTGAGCAGTTTGCTGCGGGCGCTGTGGCGCAGGCGACGGATGGCTTTCTCCTTGATCTGGCGCACACGTTCGCGGGTCAGGCCGAATTTCTCGCCGATCTCCTCGAGGGTCATCTCCTGGCAACCGATGCCGAAGAAATATTTGACGATGTCGCGCTCGCGCTCGGTGAGCGTGGAGAGGGCGCGTTCGATCTCGGTGTTGAGGCTTTCGTTGACGAGGCCCTTGTCGGCGTTGGGAGAGTCGTTGTTGACCAGCACGTCGAGCAGGCTGTTGTCTTCGCCGTCCACGAACGGTGCGTCGACGGAGACGTGACGGCCGGAGACGCGGAGGGTGTCGGCGATTTTCTCGCGCGGAATCTCGAGCATGTCGGCCAGTTCGTCGGGCGAAGGCTGGCGTTCATACTGCTGTTCGAACTGCGAGAGGGCCTTGTTGATCTTGTTGAGGGAGCCCACCTGGTTGAGGGGCAGGCGCACGATACGGCTTTGCTCGGCGAGTGCCTGGAGGATCGACTGGCGGATCCACCACACGGCGTAGGAGATGAACTTGAAGCCGCGGGTCTCGTCGAATTTCTCGGCGGCCTTGATCAGGCCGAGGTTGCCTTCATTAATGAGGTCGGGCAGGCTGATGCCCTGGTTCTGGTACTGCTTGGCGACGGACACGACGAAACGGAGGTTGGCGCGGGTGAGTTTGTCCAGCGCTTCCTGGTCTCCTTTCTTGATACGTTGTGCGAGTTCGACTTCTTCTTCGACGGTGATCAGTTCTTCCCGTCCGATCTCCTGCAGGTATTTGTCAAGCGATGCACTCTCTCTGTTGGTGATCGACTTGGTAATCTTTAGTTGACGCATAGAAAAAAACAAGTGCCGCAAAAATTCGCGACACTTACTTATACGAATATTGAAAATTAATGTTTCAATAATTTTACAACGTGACGATGATCTCGAGCTGTTTACCTTCGCGGAGGACGGTGACGACGGCTTTTTCGCCGGGACGGAGCTTGCTGATCTGCTCCTGAAGGCCGGCGCTGTTGTGGACGGGATTCAGGTTGATCTCCTTGATGACATCGCCCTGGATGATGCCGGCGTTGAAGGCCGGGCCGTCTTTCTGGACGGTGGTCACATACACGCCGTCGATGTCCACCAGATTGGCCTGGGCAGCGATCTGCGCATTCACGTCGGCAATGCCCACGCCCAGCATCGCGCGCTGGACGGCACCGAACTCGATGAAATCGTCCGCCACCTTGCTGACGATATTGACTGGAACGGCGAACGAATAGCCCGCATACGAACCGGTCAGGGAGATGATCGAGGTGTTGATGCCCACCAGTTCACCGGCAGCATTGACCAGAGCACCGCCACTATTACCCGGGTTGACGGCCGCGTCGGTCTGGATGAACGACTCCACGCGGTACTGGCCGTCGTAGTTCGGCATCGAGCGCCCCTTGGCGCTCACGATGCCCGCCGTGATGGTGGAACGCAGGTCATAGGGCGAGCCGATGGCCAGCACCCATTCACCCAGCCGAAGGTCGTCGGAATTGCCAAGCGGAACGACCGGAAGGTCTTCCGCCTCGATCTTGATCAGGGCGATGTCGGTGGCCGGATCGGTACCCACCAGCCTGGCTTTGTATACCTGATTGTTTTCCAAGGTCACTTCGATGACGTCGGCGTCGGCGATCACATGGTTGTTGGTCACGATGTAACCGTCGGGACGGATAATCACGCCCGAGCCCAGGCCCACCTGGTCGCGCGGCGTCTGCGCGAAGCCGAAGAGCAGGTCGAAAATGGAATTGGGCTGCTGATAGCGCGCCTTCTGCGTCACCTTGACATAGACGACGGCCGGCAGAGCCGACTCGGCGGCGTCGGACAGATTGGCCACCTCCCGGACTTCGATACGCCGTGAAGGAGCTGACTTTTTGTCAGTCGGGACGATGGCCGCGACTTCGTCGGAAGTGGCGGCGGCGGGGAGCCTGCGATTGACGGTCCAAGTCGCCGTCATGTAGCCGATAAGCCCTGAAATAATGACGATTAGAATCAGGTAGAGAAGTTTTTTACCCATAATACTGTATTTTATATTATATTTGTATTTCAAACCCAAGGTATTTGAAATAATAAAAATTATACCAAATATGAAATTCGCAGTATCCAGTTCCGAACTTCTCAGCGGACTGATGTCCGTCTCCAAAGTCATCGTCCCCAAGCCCACCAACTCCATCCTCGAGAACTTCCTCTTCCAGCTCGAAGGAAACACCCTGACCGTTACGGCTTCCGACGGTGAGACCACGCTCAAGACCACGATCAGCATCGCACAGGTGTCGCAGGAAGGCGCCACCGCCGTTCCTGCGAAACTGCTGACAGATTCCCTCAAGGAGTTCCCCGACCAGCCCCTGGCATTCAGCGTGGATGAAGGCAGCTCCGTGATGGACATCGTCTGGGCCAGCGGTGCATCCAAGATTCCCTGCTTCGATGCTGCGGACTTTCCCGAACTCCCGAAGATCGGCGAGATCTCCGAAAGCGTGATCATCCCCTCCTCCACCCTGCTCGACGGCATCAACAACACCATCTACGCCACTGCCGAGGAGGAACTCCGTCCGGTCATGAACGGTATTTTCTTCGACATCGATCCGGAAACGACCACCCTGGTCGCTTCCGACGCCCACAAGCTCATCTGCTACAGCTTTACCGACGCCCAGGTGTCGCAGAAGTCCAGTTTCATCCTCCACAAGAAACCGGCCTCCATCCTCAAGAGCATCCTGGCCAAGGTGGACGAAGACATCACCATCCGCTACGACAACAAGAACGCCTACTTCAGCTTCGGAACCAGCATCCTGGTCTGCCGCCTGATCGAAGGCAACTATCCGGCCTACCGGAGCGTGATCCCGAAGAACAACGACAACCACCTGGTGATCGGCCGCACCGACCTGCTCGGCGTGGTCAAGCGCATCGCCGTGTGCTCCAACCAGATCTCCAACCAGATCCGCCTGAAACTCTCGCAGAACGAAGTGCTCATCTCCGCACAGGACCTCGGCTTCTCGATGTCCGCCCATGAGACCCTCCCCTGCCAGTACGACGGCCAGGAGATGGAAATCGGCTTCAAGGCCCCGTTCCTGCTCGAGATTCTCAGCAATCTCCCCTATCAGCACATCTGCATGCAGCTCGCCGACCCGGCCCGCGCCGCCCTCATCGTCCCTGCCGACGAATCCGCAGGCGGACAGGATATCCGCGCCCTGCTGATGCCCGTGATGATCAACGCTTAAGCGCACGCCCATGCAGCTCGCGCTCAAGAACCCGCTCCTGTTCTTCGACATCGAGAGCACAGGACTGAACGTCGCGTCCGACCGCATTGTCGAAATCTCCATCGTCAAGGTGTCGCCCGGCGGCCCGGGCCAGCCCAACGACGTGGAGGTCAAGACCCGTCGCATCAACCCCACCATCCCCATCACGCCCGGCGCCCAGGCCGTCCACGGCATCAGCGACGAAGACGTGAAAGACTGCCCCACCTTCAGGCAGGTGGCCAAGTCGCTGGCCCGGCTGATGGAGGGTTGCGACATCGCCGGCTACAACTCCCTGAAATTCGACATCCCGATGCTGGCCGAGGAATTCCTCCGGGCCGGCGTCGATTTCGACTTCCGCAAACGCAAGCTCGTGGACGTACAGAACATCTTCCACAAAAAAGAACAGCGTACGCTGAAAGCCGCCTATAAGTTCTACTGCGGACAGAATCTCGACAACGCCCACTCGGCCGAAGCCGACACCATGGCCACCTACGAAGTCCTGGAGGCTCAGCTCGACCGCTATGCCAACGACGAGGAAGACCCCCTGCAGAACGACGTCGCCTACCTGGCCAAGTATTCCTGCCAGAACCGCCTGGTCGACTATGCCGGCCGCATCGCCCTCAATGACGACGACGAGCCCGTGTTCAACTTCGGCAAGCACAAGGGCCGCCGCGTGGTCGACGTGCTCGCCAAGGAACCCTCCTATTACAGCTGGATGATGGAGGGCGACTTCACGCTCGACACCAAGCAGCAACTGACCCGGATAAAACTCTCGATGCAATGAACATCCATGTCGTCAGGACTGATGGAAGCTGGTACGCCCGCCCCGACATCACGCTCGTGCGGGATGCCGACCGCTTCTGCCTTCCCGACGACTGTATCAGTGCGCTGGCCTGCCGCTGCCGCTGCATCCGCATCGACAAGGCCGGCAAGGCCATCGCTCCCCGCTTCGCCCGCCGCTACTTCAGCAACTGGGCCCCCGGCATTTGCTTCTACGGCGTCCTCGCCGACGGTGCGGTCACACCGTATCTCGACCGTGCCACCTGGGTAAGCCGTGACTTCCGGCCCGTGGAAGAGCTGCCCGATGTGGCCTTTGCGCCCATCATCGAAGGCATGGAGAGCGTCTCCCGGCACGTGTCGCTCCGCATCGGCGACTTCCTTATGTTTGAACTATCCCTCCCCGCACCACTGAAAAGGGGAGACACCATTGATACGATTTCCATCTTATGAAAGCATTCTTCCAGAAATATGGCGTCTACCTGCTTGCCCTTGTCCTTTTCATCGGGCTGGCCCTCATCTATTGCAAACCCGTCCTGAGCGGGAAAGTGCTGCAGTCGGGCGACAATACGAATGCCATCTGCAACCAGCAGAACGGACACTACGGAGAATACTCCTGGTGGAACGGCTCGCTGTTCAGCGGTATGCCCAGCTACCAGATCGGGGGCGGCATGTACCAATCAGCCAAGATCTACATCCTCCATCGCTTGTCGCACCGTGACATGAACAACCCGGCATGGGTGCTGTTCTATTATTTCCTGTGCTTCTTTATCCTGCTGCGATGTTTCGGCGTCAAGCCCTCATTGTCCATAGCCGGGGCCATCGCCATTGCCCTGTCCTCCTATTTCCTGGTCATCATCGGTGCCGGGCACTACACCAAGACCACCACGCTGACCTTCATTCCGCTGGTGATGGGCGGATTCTATCTCATCTATCGGAAACGCTACTGGCTCGGAGCCATTTTCGTGATGGTATTCACATCCATGGGCCTGACAGACCATCCGCAGATGGCCTATTACATTTTCATGATGATCGGGCTGTGTTTCCTCGCTGAACTGGTCATCCATGCCCGCGAGAAACGCTGGAAAGATTTTGCGCTGGCCACCGTAATCTTCGTCGCCGCTTTGGGGATCGGCATCGGGACAACGACATCGAGTATTTTTGCCAATGCCGAATATACGCGTGAAACGATGCGCGGCGGCCACTCCGACCTTGTCCGCGAAGGAGAGACCGCCGATGATTCAAACGTCAACGGGCTGGACATCGATTACGCCACCCAGTGGAGCTACGGCATCGATGAATCCTTCAGTTTCCTGATTCCGGGCTTCAAGGGTGGTTCTTCCATGTACCCGCTGGGGCCTTCTTCGAATACTTACAAGACGGCCCGGGCAATGGGCATTCCGGCCAAGTCGGCCCAGGACTTCGTCCGTGCCCTTCCCATGTATTGGGGCGACCAGCCTTTCACGGCAGGCAACGTCTATATGGGCGCCATCGTCTGCTTCCTCTTCCTGCTGGGCTGCCTGATCGTGCCAGGTCCCTATAAATGGGCGCTGATCCTCTCCACCCTCTTTTCCGTGATGCTGGCCTGGGGATCCAACTGCATGTGGCTCACTGAATTCTTCTTCAAGTATTTCCCGTTCTACAACAAGTTCCGGGCGGTATCCTCCATCCTGGTCGTCGCCGAATTCGCCATGCCCCTGCTGGGATTCCTGGCACTCAAGGCCCTGACGGACGGTACTGTCACAAGGGAAAAAGCGAAGAAGAGCATCCTGACAGCCGGCGGCATTACGGCCGGCCTCTGCCTGTTCTTCGCCCTCTTCGGGAAATCGGTCTACAGTTTCATCGGCCCGGGTGATGAAGCCTTCGCCGGCCAGATTCCCGTCAGGATCTACGATGCTATCCTGGCCGACCGTGCCGCCCTGCTGACGGGCGATGCCTGGCGCAGTTTCCTCTTCATCGTGGCCGCCGCCGTGCTCATCTTCCTGTATAACGAGAAAAAACTCAAGCTCGTCCCGCTGGCCGTCGGACTCGGCGTGCTGATCCTTGCCGACATGTGGCCGGTCGACAAGCGATACTTCAACGACCACAATTTCGTCTCGCCCAAGGCTAAACAGTCAACCTTCGACAAGCAGCCCTGGGAGGAGCTCCTCCTGCAGGACCCCGATCCGCACTTCCGGATCATGAACCTGACGACCGACACTTTCAACGAATCGCGTTCCAATTACTGGCTCAAGTCGATCGGCGGTTACCATGCAGCCAAGCTCCGCCGCTACCAGGACCTGATTACCGAGCACCTTTCACAAGGAAACCTGCCCGTCATCGGCATGCTCAATGCCAAATACCTCATCGTTCCGGGCGAAGACAACCAGCCCACTCCGCAACTGAACCCCTATGCATTGGGCAATGCGTGGTATGTGGGGGACATCCTTGTCGTCGACAACGCCAATCAGGAGAGTGATGCCCTGAACGACATCGATCTCGGGAATACCGCCGTCGTCGACCGCCAGTTCGCCGGTTTCGTAAAGGATCCCCATCCGGGCATCGCTCCGGATGCTTCCGTCGAGCTCACCTATTTCCGGCCCCGGAAAGTCGAGTACGACAGTCACTCGTCCGCCGACGGGACGATCGTCTTCTCGGAAATCTACTATCCCTACGGATGGAAAGCCTCCATTGACGGAAACCCTGTCGACCATTTCCGCGCCAATTATACGCTGCGGGCCCTCAACGTCCCTGCAGGCGACCACCATATCATTTTCATTTTCGACCCCGACAGCGTCCGCAAGGGCGACACCATCGCAATGACCTGCATCATCGCCATGTACCTGCTCATCCTGGTGGCCATTACTTCAGGTTGCATCCGATCCTGTCGAAAGAAAACGGATACCCTGGCCCAATAACGTTATAAGCCGAGACCTATGTTCAATCTGAACAATTTTATTTCAACCAGCATAACCTTCAGGCGAAACAGTCTGTTTGCCGCTGACATCGCGATGAACAAGGACGCGTTGAGCCGCGAAATCAATGGCAGTAAGGTTTGCGTGATTGGAGGAGCCGGTTCCATCGGGTCCAGTTTTATCAAGGCGCTGCTTCCTTTCGAGCCCAAGAGCCTGGTTGTGGTTGACTTGAATGAAAACGGCCTGGCCGAACTTGTACGAGACGTAAGGAGTACCGACGGGCTATTTGTCCCCGAGGAATTCCGCTGCTATACGCTCAACTTCGCCGATCCTATATTTGAACGGATATTTCGTGAGGAGAAGGGGTTCGACATTGTGGCGAATTTTTCTGCCCACAAGCATGTGCGCAGCGAGAAAGACCGTTACAGCGTACAGGCTTTACTGGAAAATAATGTCATCAAGGCAAAGAGCCTGATGGATTTGCTGACAGTGTATCCTCCAAAGCATTTCTTTTGCGTTTCAACCGACAAGGCGGCCAATCCCGTCAATATCATGGGCGCATCGAAGCGCATCATGGAAGACCTGGTGATGTCTTATAACCCATTTTTCAAAGTGACAACGGCAAGATTTGCCAACGTGGCTTTTAGTAACGGATCATTGCCCGACGGTTGGTTGCACCGTCTGCAGAAGCGCCAGCCCCTTGCTGCGCCCAGCGACGTAAAGCGTTATTTTGTCTCGCCCGAAGAGAGTGGCCAAATCTGTATGCTGGCTTGTATCCTCGGTAAACCGGGTGAAGTATTCTTCCCCAAATTGGGAGAAAACCAGATGCTCACCTTTTCAGCGATCTGCGATGACTTTGTGAAAGCGGAAGGGTTCGAGAAAAGAGAGTGTTTCACAGACGACGAAGCCAGACGTTATGCCAGCCATATGGGTGATGACCCCAAAGACTATCCTGTCGTCTACTTCCAAAGCGATACAACGGGAGAGAAATCCTATGAGGAATTCTACGTTCCCGGAGAGAAGATTGACCTGGATCGATTCAAAGCGCTCGGCGTGGTGGAACATACACATAGGCACGACATAGCTGAAGTGAATGATTTTTTAAATACTCTGGAGCAGCTTTTTGCCCGGGATCATTTTACCAAAGCACAGGTAGTAACGGCCATCAAGGAGTTTATCCCTAACTTCGAGCACGAAGAAAAGGGCAAAAACCTGGACCAGAAGATGTAATTTAGGCATTATATCCTATGTATCAAAACGTTATCAACTTCATTAAAGGTTTGTACGAAAATCCGGAATTCGTCCCCTTGTCCGTGCCGAAGTTCATCGGCAATGAGAAGAAATATCTGGAGGAGTGCATTGACTCGACATTCGTGAGTTCCGTGGGGCCATTCGTAGACCGCTTTGAAGCAGACATGGCCGCATATACAGGCGCCAGACGGGCGGTGGTTTGTGTGAGCGGAACGAACGCGCTGCATATGGCCATGTTGTTGTGTGGTGTAGAGCGCGGCGATGAAGTCCTGACGCAGGCACTGACATTCATAGCTACCTGCAATGCCATCAGTTATCTTGGGGCCCACCCTGTTTTCATCGACGTAGACAAGACCACGATGGGGCTTTCTCCGGATGCGGTAAAGTCCTGGCTTTCCCGAAACGGCGAAATCAAGGATGGCCATTGCTATGACAAGCAGACAGGCCGGCGCGTCAAGGCCTGCGTCCCGATGCATACTTTTGGACATCCCGTTCGAATTGAGGAGCTGGCCGAAATCTGCGCAGAATGGCATATCGAATTGGTTGAGGATGCTGCCGAAAGCATTGGCAGCAAATATAAAGGCAGACATACAGGTCTCTTCGGCAAGGTGGGAGCTCTGAGTTTCAACGGCAACAAGACCATCACCACGGGCGGCGGCGGCATGCTGCTGTTTATGGACGAAAACTTGGGTGCACTTGCCAAACATCTTACTACCCAAGCCAAAGTACCGCATCGCTGGGAGTTCAAACATGACCATATCGGTTATAACTACCGTATGCCGAATATCAATGCTGCGCTTGGCTGTGCCCAGTTGGAGCATTTGGATCAGTATATTGCAGACAAAAGGAAAACGGCCTCAGAATACGCAGCCTTTTTCAAAAACGAGAAAGACATTTCATTCTTTGTTGAGCCTGAAAATTGCTTCTCGAACTATTGGCTCAATGCCGTAATATTGCCTGACCATGACAGGCAACTGGCATTTCTCCAGGAAACCAATGACAACGGCGTGATGACACGGCCGATTTGGGAACTGATGAATCGCTTGCCCATGTTTGAGCATTGCCAGCACGACAGTCTGGAGAATACGATCTGGTTTGCCGACAGAGTGGTTAATATACCGAGTTCTGTAAGATTAAATGATGAGAATTATGGACATTAACGAATTCATTGTAAATTTTGCCAATCAATTTGACGAGACGGACCCCGACGAAATCAAAGCTGATACCAAATTTCACGATTTGGCGGAGTGGAGTTCCCTCACCGGCATGGGCGTCATTGCAATGGCCAAGACCATTTACGGAAAGACCATCTCAGGCCGGGAAATCAGGGAGTGTATAACCGTTGAGGATTTGTTCAATCTCGTTGCCGGCAAATAAAGTCAAAGACAGGCGATATGGCATTTATAAAGGCAATCTCTTATTACCTCCCTGAGCGGATATTGACGAATGAGGAACTTGTAGCTGAGTTCCCCGAGTGGAGCGTTGAAAAAGTTGCCCAAAAAGTCGGTGTTGAGGCACGCCATCTGGCTGCTGATAATGAAACAGCAGGCGATTTGGCTGAAAAGGCCGCCAGGCGCCTGTTTGATGAAAATGGGATTTCGCCCAAGACCATTGATTTCGTTTTGCTCTGTACGCAAAGTCCCGACTATTTTTTACCCTCAACAGCGTGTCTCCTGCAGGACCGCCTGGGCATACCGACATCTGCGGGCGCCTTTGATTATAACCTTGGGTGCTCCGGATGCGTATATGGGATGGCTTTAGCCAAAGGCCTCATCACTGCAGGAATTGCGAAGAACGTTCTACTTTTAACGGCAGAGACTTACAACAAATACCTGCATCCTGCAGACAAGAGCAATCGCGCGATATTCGGCGATGGGGCTGCCGCCTGCTTGATATCCACTGAGGGCATGGCTGAAATCGGCAACTTTTCCCTCGGCACTGATGGGAGGGGCGCCGACAATCTCATTGTCAAGACGGGGGCATCTCGCCAGAAAGCCCCTACGGGACTCCATACAGAAGATGATGAAGGCCATGTCTGGCATGATGACTATCTCTACATGAACGGCGGCAATATCTTCAACTTTACGCTGGATACTGTTCCCTCCATGATAGTGGACATTCTTGAAAAGAACGCCCTGGCACTTGACCAGATTGACTACTTCGTTTTCCATCAAGCCAATAAATACATGCTTGATACGATTCGCAAGCTCTGCGTCCTTCCCAGGGACAAATTTTACGTAAACTTGTCCGGCACCGGAAATACCGTTTCCTCCACGGTACTTATTGGAATCAAGGATTGCCTGGACCGCCATGTCATCCAGCAAGGATACAAGGTAATGATATCCGGGTTTGGCGTAGGTTTAAGCTGGGGAGGTACAATTCTGAATTTTTAAAGAAAAATCATGTCAATATACGATATTCGAGAAGCTAAAATAACCGAGGGCATCGATATCCAGCAGTTTCTTGACAACTACTGGAAGAAAAACCATTCTCTTGCCGTCTCCAGAGAACTGTTGGATTTTCAGCATCTGAACAAAGAGGACGATCATTACAACTACGTCGTTGCCATGAATACCAAGACCGGAGAGATGGATGCCATCTTCGGTTTTATTCCCACTTATCAGTACGATCCGGCACTAAGAGCCGAAGGAGACTATTGGGCGGCTATCTGGAAAAAACGTGAGGATGTAGAAAATGAAGAATCCAACGAAATCGGGATGGATGTCTTTACAAGAATCTTTGACTATCCGAACTTTCATTCTTTCTCCGCGATAGGCATCAGTGCCATCGCGATGAGAATCTATAAGGCATTTCAATGCACGGTCGGCTACCTCAGCCAGTATTATATTTTGAACGACCGGATTCATGATTTCAAGATCGCAGGGAATGTCAAAGTCAATCATATCGGGCCAGCAGAGAGCTATACCCCGAGCCCGGATTGGAACGTTTCAGAAATAGATTCCTCTGAGCTGGAAAGCTTGCATGTCGAGCCGGTGTACAGGCCGTTCAAATCCATTGACTATTTGATCAACAGATATGCAAAGCACCCCATCTACCAATACAGATTCCTTGGCGTTTATGAAAAAGGGAATATTACGACGGTACTTGTGACAAGATGGATTGAAACCAACGGTGCCACTGTCATCCGCATTGTAGATGTGCTCGGTCAATTACAGGGTTCTCTTTTCGAATCTTTTCAGCACTATTTACATGAGACAGGAGCCGAGTATATCGATTTGATGAATTATGGCATCAGCGAAGACCTTTTCATGCAGATGGGGTTCAGGAAACTTGACTTGAATGGCAGTCTGATCATCCCCAATTATTTCGAGCCCTTTGAACAGTGTAACATAAAGATTGATATTGCCTGGAAAGCAGATTACGATCACTATGTCGCCTTCAAGGGCGATTCTGACCAGGACAGGCCTAATATATTGTAGGATATGAGCACCTATCGACTAACTGTGGTAATGTACCATTACGTACGTGATTTGCAAAATTCACGTTATCCTCAAATCAAAGGATGTGACATACGTTTGTTCAAGGAACAGATACAGTTCCTGAAGAAGCATTATCACATGGCAACGGTAGAAGAAGTTCTGGATGCCTATTATTCAAACAAGGCGCTCCCCGACCATTCCGTGCTTCTTACTTTTGATGACGCATACAAGGATCATTTCGAGTACGTTTTCCCGGTACTGGAACATGAACATATTCAAGGAGCTTTTTATCCTCCCGTCAAAGCCGTTACTGAGCATACGGTTCTTGACGTGAACAAGATTCATTTCATCCTTGCATCAACACCCCCCGCACGTTTTGACAATCTTCTCCATGAAGTGCGCCTGCTGCTTGACAAGTATCGCGACGAGTATCATCTGGATTCCTATGAGCATTACTTCAACAAACTTGCAACCTTCGACAGATTTGATTCAAAAGAAGTTCTGTTTTTCAAAAGATTGCTTCAGGTTGAATTGCCCGAGAAATTAAGGAATACGATTACCGATGAACTGTTCGTCAAGATTGTCGGAATTGATGAGAGTTCTTTCAGCCGTGAATTGTATATGAGTATCGATCAGATCAAATGCATGGTTGATTGCGGAATGCATATCGGCTCACACGGATATGACCATTACTGGCTGTCTTCATTGCCCAAAGAAAAACAGGAATTTGAAATTGCCAAGTCCATCGAGTTTATCGGAATGGTCGGTGGGGATCCGGAGAATTGGACTATCTGCTATCCTTATGGAGATTATAATCAGGATACAATTGATTTGCTGAAAGAACACGGTTGCAAAATGGGACTCTGTACCCGCGTGGATATTGCCACATTGGATCGCGATATGCAAGACAGTATCTTCAAACTTCCTCGCCTGGATGTAAACGATCTTCCGAAAGATGCCCATGCCAAACCGAATAAATGGTACGAAATAGGATGAATTCTCTGATTCTTGTTGGTGGTGGCGGACACTGCAAATCCGTGATAGAAGCGGCCGAGAGCGCCGGATACCATATTCTCGGCGTGCTGGACCTTCCTGAAAATGCTGGCAAGAGAATCCTCTCCGCCAAAGTCATCGGAACAGACGATGACATTCCTTATTATGTTGATAAGGCCTCATTTGTCGTTACCGTCGGCTTTATCACGGATCCGGATATCCGGATCAGGCTCTTCAATCGAATCAAGGAGTCCGGTGGCCAACTGGCGACGGTGATAGCATCAACGGCATATGTCTCCAAGTATGCCACGATTGGTGAAGGAACGGTGGTACTGCACCAGGCCTTTGTAAATGCAGATGCACAGATCGGCAAAAACGTGATTTTGAATACGGCCACCAACATTGAACACGATGCCGTGATCGGCGACCATTGCCATATCTCAACAGGGACCATGGTAAACGGTGCTTGCAAGATAGGTGACCGCTGCTTCATCGGCAGTCAGTCTGTACTTGCACATTGCATCTCAATAGGAGAGGATATCATCGTCAGTGGCGGGTCATTCGTCCGGAAGACCATCACAGAAAAAGGCATTTATTCCGGGAATCCCGCCGTTTTGAAAGTCAAGGCCTTATGAAGCATACCATCATCATTGCAGAAGCCGGTGTGAACCACAATGGTTCCCTTGAACTGGCCAAACAGCTGGTTGACAACGCCGTGTCTGCAGGAGCGGACTATATCAAGTTCCAAACTTTCAAAACAGCCAATCTCGTCACGAAAAGCGCAAGGCAGGCCGAATACCAGAAAAATAATGTCGGGAGCCCGGATGACAGTCAATACCAGATGCTCAAGAAACTTGAACTGTCCGCCAGGGATCATGAGATCTTGATTCAATATTGCCAGGATCGGAATATCAGGTTCTTCTCTACGGCATTTGATTTTGACAGCATCCATTATCTTCATTCCCTTCATTTGGGATTATGGAAGATTCCCTCTGGAGAAGTAACCAATCTCCCCTTCTTGAAACGGATCGCCGCCTTTAATGAAAAAACGATCCTTAGTACAGGCATGTGTGAGATGGAGGATGTACGGGCTGCCGTGGACATCTTATATAAAAATGGTTTGTCAAAAGACAATTTGATTCTGCTGCATTGCAACACAGAATATCCGACTCCCTTCGAAGATGTCAACCTCCTGGCGATGGATGCGCTTCGGAAAGAATTCGGCGTTGAAGTGGGGTATAGTGACCATACCAGAGGCATTGAAGTTCCGATTGCAGCAGTAGCCTTAGGAGCAGCAGTAATAGAAAAACACTTTACTCTTGACCGGAGCATGGCCGGTCCTGACCACAAGGCCAGTCTGGAACCTGACGAGTTGAAAGCGATGGTATACGCCATCCGCAACGTCGAGAAAGCCATTGCCGGTGACGGAACCAAGCACGTGAGCGAAAGTGAACGCAAGAATATCGCCATTGCCCGTAAAAGCATCGTGGCAGCTCGTGCCATAAAGAAAGGAGAGCGACTCTGCGAAGAAAACCTGACTGTCAAGCGACCTGGGACGGGGCTCTCCCCCATGCTTTGGGAAGATGTGATCGGGACCATGGCTGTCCGCGATTTCATGGAAGATGAATTGATTGAAGTATGAGAAAGATTTGCGTAGTAACGGGGACACGGGCAGAATATGGCTTGTTGCGTCGTCTGATGCGACTGATCCAGGAGTCGCAGGACACATGTCTACAAGTCATCGCCACCAATATGCACCTGAGCCCGAAATTCGGCAATACCTATCAGGAAATAGAAAAAGACGGTTTTTCCATTGACTATAAGATTCCCATCCTTGACGAGGATGGAAACGATGATACTGTCAGCACAGTCAAGTCCATGGCAAAAGCGCTGACTGGCTTTGCAGACGCTTTCCATGCCTTAAAGCCGGATATGATCGTGGTTTTGGGGGATCGTTACGAAATACTGGCTGCCGCCGAAGCCGCCTTGATTGAACGCATCCCCATTGCACATATCCACGGCGGAGAGCTTACAGAAGGCGCAATTGATGATGCTATCCGACACAGTATCACCAAGATGAGCCATCTGCATTTCACATCTACCGAGCAATACAGAAAACGTGTCATTCAGTTGGGAGAACAACCTGAAAGCGTTTTTTACGTCGGGGCACTTGGCGTGGAAAATATCAAGACTATGGAATTATTGGACAAGAAAGATATTGAGGAGCAAATCGGTTTCAGGATTGACAATGATACGATTCTTGTGACCTATCATCCCGTAACGCAGGGCAAGCTCACCGCCGCACAAGATATCAATGATTTCCTGGCCGCACTTGAAGAGCGAAAAGACCTGCGCATGATCTTCACGATGCCCAATAGCGATCCTGGCGGCAAGGCCATTGCAGATGCCATTGCTTCTTTCGTAAAGAATAATTCCGACAGGGCTAAGGCCTTCAAATCACTGGGTGTGCTTCGCTATCTTTCCGTGATGAAATATGTGGCCGCAGTAGCAGGAAATAGCTCAAGCGGCCTTTTGGAAGCCCCGTCATTCGGCATACCCTCCCTGGATATCGGAGACCGCCAGAACGGGCGTATCGCCGCTGAGAGTGTTTTTCATTGCAATTCAGATAAGACGTCCATCCTGAATGGGCTTGAACAAGTGCTGTCACAATCATTTCGAAAGAAGGCACAGACCGTTCACAATCCTTACGAAAAGAAGAATACAGCGAAGGACATATTTCAGATAATCAGCACTTTTCCGCTGGAGAACCTGAATCAGAAACATTTTTACGACTATTCATACTGATTTTGCCCATGGTTGATTTAAAATACATTATTTCACAGGAGAAGAGCCTTCTGGAAGCGCTTGGACAACTTAACGATATTGGAAAGGGACCATTGTGCCTCTTTGTGGTAGACCAGAACGGCAAAATGGTTGGAACCCTTACTGACGGTGATTCCCGCAGGGCACTCATAAAAGGATCTTCGGTCAATGACAGCGTTTCATCCGCGATGAACCGGAATTTCAACTGTCTGCATGAAGGAGTAGATGATGACGTCATCCATCTTCGCCAGCAACGGGATATGAAAATGAAACTGGTCCCTGTCCTGGACGGCAACGATCATATCGTAGAAATCATTGACCTTGAACGTTGCATCACGAAGCTGCCCATAGATGCCGTAATGATGGCCGGGGGAAAGGGAGAGAGGTTACGTCCGCTCACATTGACTACCCCGAAGCCTCTTCTACCCGTCGGAGGAAAAGCCATCATTGACTATAACGTAGAACGTCTTGCTTCGTATGGGGTAACCGACATCGCTGTCACGGTCAATTATCTGCACGAACAAATCGAAGAACACTTTTCAAAGGAAATCAAAGGAATCAAGGTAACGTGTGTGCGAGAGCCACAGTTTCTGGGCACAATCGGTTCACTCAAGTTTGTGGAGAAATTTCATCATGATATCATCTTGTTGATGAACTCGGATTTATTTACCAACCTGAACTATGAGGATTTTTATTTGCATTTCGCACGTCATGACGCAGACATGTCCGTGGCGACAATCCCCTATTCGGTGAATATCCCTTACGGCATCTTTGATTTGGATGGAAGAGATATTCGGGGAATCAAGGAAAAACCCTCTTACAATTACTATGCAAACGCCGGTATCTATCTGTTGAAGAAAGAACTTGTAGATTATATCCCTGACGGGACTTTCTTCAATACAACAGATTTGATCGAAAAGATGATATCAATGGGGAAACGCGTCATCCGTTTTCCCATTACCGGATACTGGATTGATATCGGAAGAGCTGAAGATTATAAAAAAGCGCAAGAATTAGTTAATCATCTGCAATTTTAATTTATGTACAAAGGACAAAAAATTCTGGCCATCGTACCTGCAAGAGGCGGAAGCAAGGGACTGCCCGGGAAAAATATCCGTCCACTTCTTGGAAAACCGTTGATTGGCTGGTCTATCGAACAAGCCAAAGCCAGCCAATATATCGACCGTATCTTTATTTCAACTGATAGTCAGGAAATTGCAGATATGGCCAAACCTTATCTGGAAGGGCAGGACATCGAACTCCGACCGCCGGAGCTTGCTACGGATACAGCCCCTTCCAGCGCTTTCATTGCGTATACAATCAACAAACTGAAAAACGAAGGCGAATCCTTCGATTATATCATTCTTCTTGAGCCGACATCTCCGCTTCGCGACGTTTACGACATCGACCATTCCATCGAGATGCTTCTGGATCATCCTGTAGCGGAGAGTTTGCTGAGTGTCGTCCGGGCAGAAGACGCCAATCCGTCCTTTATGGTTACCATTTCCGACAACGGACTGATGAAGCCCTATCTGGCCGACACCGTAGGCGGAATGAGACGGCAGGATATCAATGACGTATATTACTTTGAAGGAACCGTCTACATCAGCAAATGCAGCACTTTTTTAGAAAAAAGAACTTTTCTTCACAAAAAAACACTATCTTACGTCGTTCCGAAATGGAAGAGTTTTGAGATAGACGACATGACTGATTTTATCATCATTGAAGCCTTGATGCGCGAAAAGATGAATGGTACTTTTAGCAAACATAATTAGTTTACAATATGAATTATAGTGAGAGACTGAATCATGTGATTCCAGGAGGCTGCCACACCTACAGCCGCGGGGACGATCAGTATCCCGAAAACGCCCCTCAGATTTTTGAGAGAGGCGAAGGTGCATACCTTTATACGCCCGAAGGCAAGAAACTGCTTGACTACGGAATGGCCCTCCGCGCTGTTACTTTGGGCTATGCAAACAAGAAAGTCAATGAGGCTGCCGTTGAAGGCATGATGAAGGGCAACAACCTCACCCGGGCGTCTGTCATCGAGTTGGAGGCTGCCGAAAAGCTGGCTGAGATCATTCCATCCGTGGACATGGTCAAGTTTGCGAAAAATGGATCCAATGTGACGACTGCTGCTACGAAAATTGCGCGCGCCTATACTGGCAGGAAATATATTGCCCGTTGCCTCGATCATCCGTTTTTCTCTTTTGATGACTGGTTCATCGGAGATACGCCTCTGACCCGTGGCATCCCCGAGGAATATCATTCTCTGACCATTAATTTCAAATATGACGACATTGCTTCTCTAAGAGCTTGTTTCGACAAGTATCCCGGTCAGATTGCCGGTGTCATCATGGAGGCAGCGACCGGTGCGCACCCTTCACCCGGCTATTTACAAGCTGTTCAGGATATGTGCCATAAAGAAGGCGCCTTGTTTATCATTGACGAGATGATTACCGGTTTCCGCTGGCATTTACAAGGAGCACAGACTTATTATGGTATCCAACCCGACTTGAGCACCTTCGGAAAAGGCATGGCTAACGGATTCTCCGTCGCCGCACTTGGCGGGAAGAGAGAATTTATGAAAGTAGGTGGCATCAAGGAATTGGGAATGGAACGCACTTTCCTGGTTTCGACCACTCACGGTGGAGAAATGTGTGCTTTGAATGCCTTCCTGGCAGCAGCCAAAATCTATCAGGAGCAGGATGTCATCGGACATTTATGGTCATATGGACAGAAACTGATTGATGGCATGAACGAAATCGCCAAAGAATTCGGCATCCAGGATTATTTCCAGGCGGTCGGCGTTCCTTGCTCTCCTAACTATATTACGAAGGACAAGACTGGGGCCGCATCCATGGCCTTCCGTACCCTTTATAGTCAGGAAATGATCAATAATGGCGTACTGATGCCATGGATCGCCATTTCTATGGCTCATGGCCAGGAGGAATTGGATATTACCTTGACTGCTGTGCGAAAAGCACTGAAGGTTTATGCTGCAGCTCTCGAAGAAGGCTATGAAAAATATCTGAAAGGCGCTGTCATCAAACCCGTGTTCAGGCGGTTTAATTAATGAAGCCATGCTCAGCGACAAAATAGTCATCGTTGTTGGAGGCGGCGGCCTGATTGGACGGGAGATTGTGAAGGATGCCCGGAAGAAACATGCCACTGTCATCAATTGCGATATCGTTTTTGACACGGATTGGGAAAAAGGAACTTATCATCTGGATGTTACTTCCACGTCGGCCATCGACAAGCTGATAGCCGACGTGGTAGAAAAATACGGCCGGATTGACGGTCTCGTGAACAGCGGTTATCCTCGGACAAAAGACTGGGGCGTCTTCTTCGAAGATATTCCCATGGATTCATGGCGAAAGAATGTCGAGTGGCAATTGAACAGTTGCTTTTACTTGTGCCAGAAGACACTGGAGGTCATGAAAAGACAACAGTCCGGCTCTATCGTGAACTTTGGTTCCATTTACGGGGTCGTTGGAAACGATTTTACCATTTACGAAGGATATGGCGGAACCTCTCCCGCTGCCTATCCGGCCATCAAAGGCGGGATTATCAATTTCTCACGCTATCTCGCTTCTTACTTCGGCAAGTATGGTATCCGCGTGAATGTCGTTTCACCGGGCGGAATCATTGACAAACAAAATCCTTCATTTATTGAACGATACAGCAACAAATCACCCCTCAAGCGTTTAGGCAGGCCTGAAGAGGTCGCTCCGGCTGTCAGTTTCCTTCTGTCTGACGAAGCTTCCTTCATCACGGGCCATAATCTGATGGTAGACGGTGGTTGGACAGCTATTTGATTCATCCATGAAGTATTTGATCATTGTTCCTGAATGTTGCAGTTTCCTTTCACCTGCAGCTACAGCACAGCTCATAGACAATGCGCTGCAATATGCCGAGCAGGGTCATGAGGTAACGGTGACCTACTGTGATGATTCCTCGCGGCACTATTGCTTCACTAATACCGATTGTTCCAAAGGTGTCTGCAAGATGTGCCGAAGCTATTTGCAGACTATCTTATCTTCCAGAGAGGTTCGCCGACACAAAGACATCCGTTGGATTGCATACAAGGATAACGGCCTGCCATTTCCCACCTTTGAATATGCATCGATGGAGGACATCAAGAAACTGAAATACAAGGGTGTATCCATCGGATATGCCGCATATTCAACTTTCTTGTCTTCCACTCGGAACCTCTATCCCAAAATCAATCCCGAATTCCGCGCTTATTTTGACAAGTTATTGGGAATTGCCTGCAAATATACGGACTTTACTTTAGGCATCATCGAGAACGACCGGCCTGATTTGATCTGCAGCATCAACAGCCGGTCCGTCTGTTCCCGGCCGTTATGGGATATCTCTCGAATGAAAGGAATTCAATACGATTGTTGGGAAGGAGCTTATAACAGAAGTAACCAATACTGCAAATTGTCGTTCGGTAACTCGACACCGCATGATCCCGAAACGAACAGACGCGTGATCGAGGAAAAATGGAACAAGTCCAGACTTCCTTTAGCGGACAGGATCAAGGTCGGCGAGGATTTTTTCCAGAAACGCCGCAATTCCATCCCGTCTGGCGATAAATTGTATGTCAAAGACCAGGTGCAGGGCCTGCTTCCGGAAGGATTCGACCCGGCCAAGCACAATATCCTCATCCTCAACAGTTCGGAAGATGAATACGCAGCTCTCTACGAAGAATACGTAGAAGGCATTCCGTTCCGGGTCCAGTATCCCGGTATCAAATACATCGCCGAATCTCTGTCTGATGATTCAAATTATCATCTCTACCTTAGGATCCATCCCAATCTCAAGGGCATTTCATACCTCTATCATACCAAACTCTATGAACTGGCGGAAAAGAATCCCAATCTGACCGTCATTCCGCCAGACTCACCGGTTAGTACTTATTCCCTGATCGATGCCTGCGAAAAAGTGATGGTCTTCGGATCCACGACCGGACCCGAAGCCACCTATTGGGGGAAGCCAGTCATTCTCATGTCGAATTGCGCCTATCCACTGATCAACGTCAGTTACACACCACGCACGCCCGAAGAGGTTATCGAGCTGGTCAAGACCCCGGATCTCCCGCCAAAGGACCGGCTGCAAGCCATCAAGTTCGGCTACTATTACCTCAACGACGAGAATGAAGGTTACAAGTACTTCCATCCGTACAGGGACCACAAGAAACTGCTGGGCCGCAGCTTTGACTACCACAAGCTGGAAGCCGGACCCCTGCGCAGCAAGTGGCTCATCCTTCTGCAGACCGCCGGGAAGTATTTCTACTACAAACACCTGGACTACCCGCAGGAAGAGGATCCTGCACTATATGAATAGCCCCATGAAATATCTGTTCTTCCTCCCGCATTATCCTTCCTTCTGCTGGTCAGGCATCTACGGCGTCATTCTCGACCAGGTCGAAGTCCTTGCCCGGGAAGGACATTCCGTCCGTCTGGTTTACTGCTCGGACTGCAGGACCCTGGGCGCCTGCTATCACAATCACACCCACCCGGAGCGGGTGTGCAAGCTCTGTAATTTCAATCGCAATTACCTGCTTTCCAAACTCTCCAAAAAGGTAGAAAAGATTCCGGTATCGGCCTGGTCATCTGCTGTCAACACGCCTCCCGCCATGAAGTACGACAGCATCGATGATATCCTGAAACTCCAGTACAAAGGCGTCCACATCGGCTATGCCGCCATGTCCACCTACATTTCCTACGGCGTGCGCAATCTCTATCCGCTGCTGGATGACCCGTTCCGCGCTTACCTGAATGCACTGCTGGATCGCTGCTGCCGCTATACGGATGTCGTGGAAGCAGCCATTGCCGATTACCAGCCGGATTCCGTCGGGCTTTTCAACGCCCGGCTGGTCGATGACCGACCGGTAGTCGACATCTGCCGTCGGGAAGGCATCGACTTTACCTGCTACGAACACCGTTTTATACTGGGCAATCAACCACGCAAGACAAGTTACCACAATACGACGCCCCATAATGAAGCCGATGTTCGCAAGCGCATAGAAGAAATATGGAATGATCCTTCTGCCCCCATGGATGACAGGATCGCCTTGGGCAAGTCTTTTTTTGAAAACCGCCGCAACGCCATTGCGGCCGGCGACAAAGTATATACCGGAGACCAGAAGACAGGACTGCTGCCCGAAGGCTGGGACAAGTCGAAACACAACATCGTGATCTTCAACAGCTCCGAAGATGAGATGTCCTACGTTCTGGAAGACAACCAGGCCGGAGCCCTGTTCCCCACCCAGCTGGACGGATTCGATTACCTCTTCAAGAAATTCAAGGACCGGGACGACATCCATTTCTACATCCGAGTTCATCCCAACCTCAAGAATATCCCGTACCTGTACAGCACCCTCCTTCCGAAATACGGAGAAAAATACGACAATGTCACGGTGATTCCGGGAGACTCCCCCATCAGCACCTACTCCCTGATCGACGTCGCCGACAAGGTACTGGTTTTCGGCTCTACGGCCGGAGCGGAAGCCGCCTATGCCGGCAGGCCCACCATCCTCGTCGCAGGGTCCGTCTATACCGACCTGGGCATCTGCTATGTCCCCAGGACCGTGGAAGAATTGGAAGAACTGCTGCTGGACAAGGACCTGCCGGCCAAAGATGGCAGCGGCGCGCTCAAGATGGGCTATTACTACCTGCGCACCTACGATGGGGACTTCCAGTATTTCAAGGTGGAAAACAAGTATTACTCCATCCTGGGCAAGCCCTTGCGCATCCAACGCTTCGACATCGATGGGCACAAGGGCACCAAATGGCGGACCTGCTTCAACCAGACCCTCTGCAAGATCTTCTATGAGACGCTGCCGAAAATCGAGCTGCCCGTAAAGGAGGATGTCGCCAAATACGAGAAATACCTAAAATAGGTCTTTGCTGGCTTTCGAATACAGATGTACCGCCCGGATCCCCAAGGTGGGGAATTTTCGTAGCAGGAACTCGATCAGCCGGGCCTTGGGGTCGCGGCAGAAATAGGAATTGGACGTTCCGCCGGGAATCACTTCTTCCATGTGGGTCCTGATGCTGCGGATCACTGCCTTGGACGGACAGGTGGAATTCAGCACATAGTTGAAGGTGGGCACAAGGTATGCCTTTTTGAGGTAGACATAGTCCAGTTCCTCGCGATATCTTTCATACAAGCCCCGCTGCCTTATGACGGAAAGCAGATTGTCGAAAAGGGAAACCTTCTGCTTGTACTTGGTGTCGTCGACAGTGGTGCAGATCGAATTATCCCGCACATAGTAGCGATAGTACGGTTCCTTGATATAGGAAATCCTGCCTGCATAGAGATAGACAAGCGGAACGAAGAAACTGTCCTCGTATTTCTCCGGCGTGAAATAAATCGCATGGTCCAACAGGAAGGAACGGCGGCAGAGCATCGTCCACATCGCCGTAACGTAACTGGTAAGGAGATACTTGCGCTTCTTTTCCGTCACTTCCCCGGCAGCATCGGCTGGATGTCCCAGACAGAGGACCTTGCCGTCCGGCAGGATCTTGGCAGCATCGCAGAGACACACGTCGCTGCCATCCTGAACGGCCCGGGCATACATTTTCTCGAACATTTCCGGGACGATCTCATCGTCGCTGTCGATGAAGATCACATATTCGCCTTTCGCGTGGGACAGGCCCGTGTTGCGGGCAATGCCGGCACGGGAGTTCTTTTCAAGGGACACCAGACGGATACGCTCGCCGCCCGGAGCCGCCATCATTTCCCGGACCACATCAACACTATGGTCCGTGCCGCGGTCATCCACCACGATGATTTCTATTTCCCGCATTGTCTGGGCCAGGATGGAATTGATGCAGGCACCGATGTATTTCTCCGCATTGTACAGCGGAATCACAGCTGAGATCTTAGGATTCATGGGATTTCTTGAAATTTTTTGCCAGGACACCATCAATGAGGTCGTTTGCTTCAGGAGACAGTTTCCAGAAATAAATGGCAGCCACGCCTGCCCCGCCCAGCACAAGCGTCTTGGCGACACAGTCCAGCAGGCTGGCAGCGAACTCAGGCAAGTCCAGATTCAGGATAAAAGGAGTAACGAGTGCCGACCAGACCATATAAAGTGCAACCAGGACTGCGAACAGGCCCAGAACTTTCAAATGCCCGATAGAAAAAGACCGGACACCGATGACGAGACGGACAACTACCAGCATCACGGCCATATAGGTTACATAAGAGAACAATGTGGCTAATGCCGCACCATTCATTCCATAAAGAGGTATCAACTTATTATTCAAAAAAATGGCAGAAAAAGTAAGGAAGAATGCGAAAAACAGAGAAAGGTAATAATACTTCGAGTAGCTGATGACAGAGAGACCTATGATGCAGGTAATGTAGATCAATCTCGAAGCACCCAAGATCAAAACGACAGTTTTTGCAGCAGCATAGTCCTCGCCATTGGGCATTATTCCATAGATAAAGTCCAGGTTGATCCAAATCAAGTAAAAAACAAAAGCGCTGACCAGCAACTGGTGCATGGACAGATTTTTACAAAGGGAGCTCACGCCAGGGATATCCCCTTCCTTCATATATCTGGAGATAATAGGCGCCGATATTGAACTAAGCGATCTGTATGGAACTTCTATCATGGCAACGATGTTGACAGCGATTGTATAGATGCCCGTAAAAGCCAGGCCCAGTTTGGCGGACACGAAAAAAGTGTTTACAAAAGGCGTGATGTAATCACTAAGGGCAGCCAGCACCAGAAAAGAAGTATAAAACAGAAAGTCCTTACGAATCGCTTTGGTGATATATTTGAAGTCCGGCTTGAGGTTGATTTTCTTCAACGAGAAGAAATACACCAGATTCACGAGCGTAGCGATGACATAGACGAGGCAGAACAGCACCACGAAACCGTCAAGCGACACCACCCGGAAAGCATAGAGCAGGTATACGGCCAGCGTAAGAAGCCGGACCAGTACTTCCCGGATGAAATTGGGAACGGCAATCCGCATCAGCAGGTTCGAGTTGGTCTCGAAAACCCGGATGTACAGGAAGCAGAACCCCATCGGGAACAGGAAGTAGTAATAATTGTTGAACAATGCAGATTTCTCGGCAAAGGATGCCGTGACAGAATCCTTCAACAACAGGAATACGATGCCATAGATCAAGAAGCCTATAAAAGGAATGATCAGCGTCCAAAAGAAAAAACCGTGGTCCTCGTCACTGTCTTCCTGTTTAAAATAGGGATAGAAACGCATTGATGACGACGATGTACCCAGCATCGCCAGCCCGGAGAACATGGTTGCAGCGTCTACCAGTACCCGGGCGAATCCCACCTCTTCCGTGGTGAGATATTTCGTCATCACGAAGAAGGTCGTAAAAAGCCCGATCGCTATCCCGATATAGTTAACGATCGTGCCCTTTATGCTCTGCCGGATGATGACGCCCATGACGGGGAGCTTAAGCGACGCCCTCCCTGATCAGGCCCTCAAAGTAAGCGATGGTACGCTGGAGTCCTTCCCGGAGCTGGACCGTCGGTTCCCAGCCGAGGAGTTCCCGGGCCTTGTCGATGACGGGCTTGCGCTGGGTAGGGTCGTCCGAAGGCAGCGGCTTGTAGATGAGCCGGGACTTGGCACCGGTCAGGTCGATGACCAGCTCGGCCAGCTGCTTGATGGTGAACTCGCCCGGATTGCCGAGATTCACGGGACCGGTCACCTCATCGGGCGTGGCCATCATGGCGATGAAGCCGCGGACCAGATCGTCGCAATAGCAGAAACTGCGGGTCTGGCTTCCGTCGCCGTAGATGGTGATGTCTTCGTTCCGGAGGGCCTGCATGATGAAATTGGATACCACCCGGCCGTCATTGGGATGCATGTTGGGCCCGTAGGTGTTGAAGATGCGGACCACCTTGATCTTTACCTTGTTCTGGCGATGATAGTCGAAGAACAGCGTCTCGGCGCAACGTTTTCCCTCGTCGTAGCAGGACCGGATGCCGATCGGGTTGACATTGCCCCAGTAGCCCTCGGGCTGCGGATGCACCTTGGGATCGCCGTAAATCTCACTCGTGGAGGCCTGCAGCACCTTGGCCCCCGTCCTCTTGGCCAGTCCCAGCACATTGATCGCTCCCATGACCGAAGTCTGGATCGTCTTGATGGGATCGTACTGATAATGGATGGGAGAAGCCGGGCAGGCCAGGTTGTAGATCTCTTCGACCTCCAGGTCGATGGGCCTGGTGATATCGTGCCGGACCAGCTCAAAATAGGGATAGGACTGCAGATCTATGATGTTCCGCTTGCTGCCGGTAAAGAAGTTGTCCAGACAGAGAACCTCGTTGCCTTCCTCAAGCAGTTTCTTGCAAAGATGGGAGCCCAGAAAGCCAGCTCCGCCCGTGACCAGGATCTTTTTCATATTCCGATAATGGTGAAATTTCGTTGTAACTTACAAAGTTAACACTTTTCCTGCATAAATTGCTTTTTTGCGGGTGGTGATTCGAAAATAATGGCTTCCTTTGTCATGGCGGGGATGGTCCCCGTCCTTGACATACATTAAAAAGGAGGTTATATGAAAAGAATTGTGATGGCGGTGGTAATCTCCGCCATGATGTATGCGGCTGCTGCCGTGACGGCTACGTCCTGTACCTGGATGGATGAAGTGTGGGCGTCGTACGACAAGGGAAGCAACAAGTCGGACGAGCCCGAAATCCCGATGGACGAAGTGATGTCGGTCGAAGATCTGCTGGACGGCGGCTTCGTGGGCGACACGGTTTGGGTTAAAGGCTTCGTCGTAGGCGGCCTGCTCAGCGACGGAACGGTCGATTTCTCCTGCGATGAAGGAGTGCTGGGAACCGTCGTGGTGCTGGCCGACGACGTGGACTGCGACGAAGAAGACGACTGCATGGTCCTGCACCTGACCAAAAAGGCGCACAAGGAGGCGCTGGGCCTCGACCAGTCAGCCGTCAAATCCAAGATCTACCACCAGCAGATCTATGCGCAGGGAAAAGTCGCTACCCACAAAGGCTTCCCTTCCCTGACCAATCTGTGCAATTACAAGCTGGAGTGACGCCGCGCAACAGAAATGCGCAGGTATGAGATCACGCCCAGGACCAGCACCAGGACGGCGTGCAGCTCATGCTGGAGCGTAGCATAGAGAATGCCCGCTTCCCACGTTTTCCCGTAGATGCCGGATACGGCCAGGGCCATCAGGTAATGGTAGGCTCCGATGCCGCCCGGCACCGGGATGACGGAGGCGCAGTTGCCCACCACCGTGAAGAACAGCGCGTCTTTCATATCGAGCTCCGCCAGGTCGGGCATGGACTTCATGACACTGAAAGCCATGAGCAGGTACATGGTCCAGATGCCCAGCGTGAAGAGAAGGAAGGGACCTTTGTGCTGCATGTGGCCGAAACTGCTGAAACCCTGCCCCACAGAGGAAAGACCGCCGGCAATCTTCGCGCAGAGCCGGCTCTTCTCGCGGAAATGGTACACGGCCCAGAAAAAAAGCACGACGAGAACGACGACCATCACGAGCACCCACCAGAGTGAGAACTGGAAGCGGCTGGTCATGGGCCCCCAGACCTGCTCGGCGAAAAACGGACCGAACTTGTCCCGGTCCAGCACCAGCGAAAGGCCCAGCATCAGGAAAATCGCCACGATGTCCCACAGACGCTCCATCAGCACCGTACCGAACACATTGCCGAACGTGGACTTGCTACTCACATAGCCGCAACGGAGCACTTCGCCCGCGCCGGGAATGCCCAGGTTGGCGAGATTGCCCACGTTGTTGGCATCCCACGCTTCCAGCCAGGTGGTCTTCAGGCCCGTAGAACGCAAGAGCAGCCGCCAGCGGAACGCCCGGAAAACCAAAGCCCCGACCGAAGCCACAAAGAAAGGCACGAGCCAGACCCAGCGCGTCAGCTTGAGTCCTTCCCAGAATTCCTTCCAGTCAACGCTCCGCAGCGCGAGCCAGAGCAGCACGCCCGCCAGCGCCAGCGAAAAGACAAACTTCAGGACGGTTTTGACTTTCGCGTTCATTTAGACATTCTTCAGGAAATAGTCAACCAGAATATCCTTGCTCTCCCGCGTAATCAGGAATCCATTGTGGTCCGTTGGATGCTGGATGACTTCACATTCGGGATAGCGGTTCTTCCAACGCTGCTCGTTGGTGAAGAACTCCTCCTTCTCCATCTTTTTTACTTCCGGAGATTTCTCGATGCCCGTGTTGACGGCGCTTCCTTCCGTATAAATACTGGAGATGAAGGCGGTGACGCGACCGTTGTAGGTCTCCTCCGGCATCGTTGCCATCAGGTTGATGTCCAGATCCGTGCGGGCGTTGTTGCGCGCTTCGTTGTAGAAGGGGAAGAAGTACAGCGCGCGCATCTTCTGCTGTAGGGAGATGTCGCGGTCCAGCTCTCCGTCCAGGACAATGACGTGCGGCTTGTGCACCTTGTCGTTATACAGGCGCGCGGCCAGGGCGAGGCCCTGTTCGCCACCAGCACAGAAACCGGTGATCGCCACAACGTTACGTGTATCGACAACGTCCTTTACGAGCTTGACATATTCGTCTACCAAGCCGTTTATGTCTGTCAATCGGTCCTCCATGATGGTATGGTAGGACTCGATGGCGAAGATGGCGAATTTGTGCGACAGCCTTTCGGCCCATTCACCAAAGATGAAAGAGAAACTGGTAAAACCACTGATCACGATGATGACGGGCTTGTCCGGATCAGCCCCAGAATCGCCGAACCAGAAGGCATTGGGATGTTGCTCGGCAGCCATGACTTTGCGGATGGTCCGCAGCGTGTAGAAGTCATTGGCGGTCAAGTGGAAACCGGACATACCCATCTGGACGGTCAGTTGCATGACGTGCAGCGAGGTGATACCCAGGTCGTTGAAAAGATCCGCTTCGACATTGACGCTGGGCAGGCCGAGCATCGTGGCCGTGGCCTGCATGAGCAGTTCCTCATGGGGCGTCAGGGGCGTATCGTTGGTGATGACCGGGTCCAATGCCCGGTTGACGAGCGAGGCCTTGTCAATCTTGCCGTTGATGTTCAGCTTGAAGTCTTCGACCTGGTTCCAGAATGTCGGCACCATGTATTCCGGCAGCAACCGGGCGACATTTTGCTTGATCTGATTCAGGTTGTCAATGTCATCTGCGGTCCGGACGTAGGCCACGATGTATTTTTCCGTGCCGATCTCTTCCAGTCGCACGAAGGCCCGCAGGACACCCTCCTGCCGCTCGATCAGCGTGCAGATTTCACCCAGTTCAATCCGGTAGCCGTGCAGTTTGATCTGCGAATCCTTCCGGCCGATGTAGTTGAAACTGCCGTCTTCGTTGAGCGTCACCAGGTCGCCGCTGTGATAAAGCCGCGAGACGTCGATGCCATCGTGCTCCTTTTCATACGGATTCTCGAAGAACATCTGGGCGTTCAAGTCAGGACGGTTCCAGTAGCCGTTGGCCAGCTGCTCTCCACTGATAAGCAGTTCTCCTTCTTCGCCAGGCCGCACCAGTTTTCCGTCTGCATCGGCCACATAGCATACCACACCGGGGAACGGATAGCCTATGCTCTGCCATTCATTCACGCTGCGGACCTCCAGCCCGGTAACTGCGACACAGGATTCCGTGGGTCCGTATGCAATGACAAAACGGTAGGAATACTTGCCGACAATCATTCGGGTAAGGTTTTCAGGAACAGCTTCTGCACCGGTGGCCAAGGTGTCCATCGCAGGAAAATCGTAATCCAGGAAGACTGCCAGCAGCGAAGGCGGGAGCAAGGTGAAAGTAATTTTCTGCTCTCTGATAAGCTTCTGGAGAAGGGTGGCATCATGGCGCTGGTCATTCTGGGCAATGACCAAGGTGCCGCCATAGTAAAGCGAAGAGAAAATCTCCAGCACAGATACGTCAAAACTAATGCTGGCGAACTGAAGGATGACCGAGCTTTCGCTCACATGGAAAATATCCGGCCTGCATACCGCCTGCAAGAAACTGTAAAGCGCCTTGTAAGGCACAGAAACCCCCTTGGGCCGGCCTGTGGTGCCCGATGTGTAAATCATATAAGCTTCGGAGACGCCACTGTTGAGTTTCGGCAGTTCCTCCATCAGCGGACTGACCAGCAGTTCATCGAGGTTCTCCGATGTGATCAGTACGCTCAGTTCCGCATCCCGGCTGATGAAATCCCGGCGGTCCGCCGGCGTCTCCACGTCGATGGGGACATACGAGCAGCCGAGTTTCATGGCGGCCAGGATGCAGGGCACATAGTGCTCGTTCCGGTCCAGGGATATACCGATGCGGACAGGAACATCCTGCTTGAGCGGGTGCTTTTCGACCAGCCGTACCACGCCGGAAGCGATGTGGTTGGCCATTTCGTCCATTTGGGCATAGGTGACCTCCCGGTCAACCATGACATAGGCGACCTTGTCTTTATAGGTTTCGACGATCGACGCTAAGCGCCATGAAAGTTTCTCACGATACAGGTCCATGTTGCTTGGAAGTTTAGAATTTGAAACTTACATGACCCAGCAGCCATCTGCCTGCCTGCCGCATGGGCGCGACACTGGAACCGCCCTGCACATAGGTCGTGTTGGCAATGTTATAGACATTCAGGCCCAATTCCACTTTCCAGACAGCATAGCTGACACCCATGTCAAAAATTGCGCGGGCGGGAAGGTCGATATCGATTTCGGGCGCTCCAGGCAGGACGTAGATTGATTTTTGTTTCGACACAAAAAGGGCATGCGCGTTCACTTTCAATCCGGAAAGGATCTCATAGGTGGCGGCCAGGTTTGCCTGCAGATCCGGGACATTATAGAGGCTGTGACCGATGGTCAGATAGTTCTCGTAACCAAGCACTCGCTGCCAGGTCAGGTTTCCGTCGACCTTGAAGCGGGAAATGGCATAACCGGCCGCCACTTCCACGCCGGCATTGGTCAGACTACCGGCATTGGTGTTACCCAGTTCACTCTGTATGATGAAATTGTCGGCTTTGTTCACAAAGCCGTTCAGCTCCATCTTCAGTCCAGGTACAAGTTTGCCGTCACTGTAAAAGGACAGCTGCCATGAGTTCAGGTATTCGGGAGAAAGGTCGTCATCGCCGAAGTTGATGTCCAGGGTATTGTTGCGATAGAAATAGGGCGCGTCCACAAAGGCCTTGGAATAGCTCAGCTTGGCACTCCATTGGGGCCGGGAGTAGATCAGAGCGATACGGGGAGAAAGCACGTGCAGCTTCCTGCCCGTCGAGCGCTGCTTGAAGTCGTAACGCAGGCCGGCATTGAGCACCAGCCCGTAGCCGAAGGAATGTTTGACCTGCACATAGGCATCGGCACTGGTCTCGTTACCCGTTTTCAGGATTTTGAGATCGTTGAAGGATTTCAGGATCAAGTCGAAATCCTTACCCTCAAGATAAACGGCGTCATTCAGTCTGAAACGGTTGGCATGGCCGCCGACCATCACGACGCCGGACTGTTGCTTGCCAAACGCATAATTGTAACTGCCCTGAGCCGATATGCCATAGGTGTATTCATACCAATTAACGCTCTGGAATACGCCGTCATAAAGCGGGATGCTGACATCTTCCGCGCCATTGGGGTGCACTTCATTGATTCCCACGTCAGGAACGCTGTCCCCATCGATCTGGTAGCGCTGCTGGTTCTGCGAATCAAAGGTGGCAGAAAGCTGCCAGGAGAACCCTCCCTGGCTGTCGGAATAGCCAATCTCGGCGTGCTGCGAGGTGATGGCGTAGCCGGGGGCATTGCCGTTGAGCAGACGGTATCGGCCATAGTCATACGGCGTAAAGAAGTAACTCAGCGTCAATGGCGCCACCGTCTTGGAAAAACGGCGGTTGTAGAGAACATGCATCTTCTCCCAAGTCAGCGACAGACCCAGGTCGTAGGACGGAGCCTTGTTGTAACCGCCGATGATCATGTCTCCCGCTATCGGCATGACGGCATACGGCTGTTCCTCCGGGGTAGCGCCATAGTGCACCTTCTGGCCATCTGCCCGGTAGATGCTGGCCCAGCCCAGGATGTCGAGCGAAAGATAGTGTTTGCCGAAAAGCGCATCGCCCCGAAGCTGGCCGTAGTTGCCGGCACCCGCTTTGACCATGAATCCGTCCACGTCCGATCCGTCCTTGGTGATGATGTTGACCACACCTGTCAAGGCGACGCCGCCATACAGGGACGATGCTGGTCCACGGAGCACCTCTATCTGCTTCACCTTGTCAAGGCTGATCGAGAAATCGGGGCTGGCCGTGTTGGTGGAATAGCTGTTCAGGCGATGGCCGTCCAACATGATGAGAATCTTCTCCTGTCCGGACGAATAAATGCCGCGCATAGCTACGTTCATCTCCTCATTGCAGGCAATGTCGGTCATACCGGGCACATAGGCGATGAGGGCGTCTTTCAGGGTCCGGGCACCGATGCGCCGGAGCATGTCTTCCGTAATCAGCGTCACGGGCACAGGTGCCTCTTCGATGGACTCCGCCTGCTGGGAAGCAGTGGTAATCGTGGCAGCCTTGCCGGCCTTGAGCCTTTCCACCATTTCGGTAAAACGCGGCACGTCATTGTAAACCCTGTAGTAAGGATCGACAGCCAGAAGTTTCGCGACCCATGTTTCGGCCACTTCGGGCTTGTCCATGTTCAGGTTGCACAAGGCAAGCAGCCTGTACACACCGATCCGGTCCTCTCCGCTGAAGCTGCTCACCGAATTGCGCAAAAGCGAGTCGGCTTTCGCAAACAATCCGTACTCGTAGGCCTCCTGCGCCGACTCATACAGATGCGTATCATCCTGTGCCCTGACGGCGTACGAGAGGAAAAGAAGAACGAGGGCGAAAATATATCCTTTGATTCTCATTTTACGATCTTTACAGGAATGATAAACGTAAACGTGGATCCAACCATCGGTTCAGACTCCACAAGCAGCTGGCCGTTATGGTTCTTGGTAATGATATCATAGGTTATGCTCATTCCCAGTCCCGTCCCCTGGCCGGCCGGTTTGGTGGTAAAGAAAGTCTCAAATATCTTTTCCTTAACCTCGGGAGTCATGCCCATGCCGTTGTCATGGATGACAATCTGAAGTTCTCCCCCGCCCTCGCCGTCGGGAGTCAAGGAGACCTTCACGTCAATTTCCGGCTTATAGTCCTCTCCTTCCTGGTCTGCCCGCTCCTTGACCGTATAGCAGGCATTGTTCATGACATTGAGCACGGCCCGGCTGATATCCTGCGGGATGACCATGACTTTGGGCATATCCTCCTGTATCTCCTCCCGGATGGTGATATTGAAACTCTTGTCATTGGCGCGCATGGCGTGATAGCTGAGCCACACGTATTCATGGACCAGCTGTCCCACATCGGTGGGGAGCATCTCACCGGCCTTGCCGCGGCTCTGCTGCAAGATGCCGCGGATGATGCTGATGGCCCGCTCGCCATGTTCCTGAATCTTGGCCAGATTCTCCTTGAGGTCCTGTGAGATATCTTCCATGTCGGCGGCGTCATCCTCATCCAGCTTGTCCGCGCAGTCCTGCAATATGTCCTTCAAGTCATCCAACAACTTGACGGACATCTTGCTGAAGTTGATCACAAAATTCAGCGGATTCTGGATTTCATGGGCAATGCCTGCACTGAGCAGCCCCAACGAGGCCATCTTGTCCTGCCTGTGCAACTGCTGCTGCAAGTCTTCCACCTTATGTTTCAGGCTTTCAATATCTTCTTCCATCATAACCGTTATCTTACGCCATGTTAATGACAAATTCAGTATACTCATCCTTCACGGAATCAACCGTAATCGTGCCGCCACAGTCATGCAGGATCTGCTGGCTGAGATAGAGCCCCACACCCGGCGCCTCGGCCGTGGGCTTGGTCGTGAAGAAAGGATCGAATATCTTGTCAATGATGCTCTTCTCGATTCCGATTCCGTTGTCATAGATCTTGATCAGTACATGGCCCGAATCAGGCTCCTGCAAGACCGTGACGCGGAGCACGGGCTCGTACCTGCCAACTTTGTCCGCCTTCTTCTTCAGCGCATAGATGCTGTTTGAAAGCATCGACATGATGGACTTGCTGATCTGATCCGCTACAACATTCCGCATGAGCGGCTTATCCGGCCTGATACAATCCACCTGGATTCCGAGCGCAGCGATATCGTCGGCATAGTAGTTCTTCAACTTGTCCACGCACTGCTGACACAAGAGGGAGACATCTGCGGAATCAAACTTCCGGGAACGCTCCTTCAGCAGTTCCTCCATGGCTTTCAGGGTACGTGTCGTGGAGATTCCGTGCTGCTCGATTTTTTCCAGGTTGGTCTTCATCATATCCATCAAGTCCATGGAATCCTCGTAGGTATCGGTCGTAATGCTCTCTTTTTCATCCTCGATGTTATCATGCAACTCTTTCGACAGCCCCAATGTAAGATGTGCGAAATTATTGATGTAGTTCATAGGGTTGAGAATACGGTCGATCAAGCCCTTGGTCAACTTACCGATGGCTGCTTCGCGCTCCTGCCGCAGCAGCTGGTCCTGGGCTTCGCGCAACGCGTCGAGTGTCTCCTCAAGTTTGACGGATTTCTCCTTGATCTCATCCCTTTGGGCCTCAATCTCATTTTTCTGTTTGACAACCTCTTCGGTACGCTTTTCAACAATCGCCTCCAGTCTTCGCTGTTCCTCGGCCATACGGCGCATGCGGTACTTGAAGAACTGGTAGACCAGGTATACGATGACAAGCAGGTAGAACAACAGGGAATACCAGCGGACGAACCACGGATACGGCCGCTTGAAATCATACGGACCGGTTTCACTCACCTGTCCATACGCGTCCTTCGAACGGACCGACACCTTATAGGAGCCGAAACTGAGGTTGGCGAAAAGGAACTCCTGCTGGTCACTCCATTTGGACCATGCGTTATCCTCCTGCAGCCGGTAACTGTAGAGCGTCTGTCCGATGGGGTCGGTCTTGTCGTTGGCAAAACTGAGGGAAAGGTCGCTGCCGTTCGTGCTGAACCGGCGGATATACAACTGCGGTGCAAACAAGCCGGTCATACGGCATTGGCCCAGATTGAAACGCACCAGTTCGTCGTTGTCGCCAATCCAGGCGAGACCGTTGTCAACCAGCATGGCTTTGACGCTGAAATCGGCGAACGGCTCGACCCACGCTTTCAGGTCCTCGGGCATACCCTCATAATAGAGACCCGAGCCATTGTCATGGCAGCGCCATACATTACCGGCATTGTCCTCATATTCAAATAGTTTGGACAAAGGACCCTCCTCCCGCTTTTCAAACGTCCGTCCTCCGGCCGCCATATAATAATAGTCACCCGCCAGGGTCATAGCCCAGACGCCCCCGTTTTCATCCTTCTTGAAGCGCGTGACATTGGGAATCTCATCGACCGTCACAGTCTCCTTGCCAGGACGGAAACGGGCTATGCGCTCGAGTTCTCCGACCAGATAGGAGCCGTCGTCCATGGCCAGAATGGAAAGGGCGAACGGGGTGGTCAACTGACGGGCGGCACCTTTGGCATATTCATAGACACCGTCCGAAGTGGCCACGTAAACAAATCCTTTGGAGCCCTGTGCCATCTGCCAGCAGGCGTGCCTGACACGATCGATCTGCGTGAACTGCTGCCCGTCGAGGCGATACAGGCCCTGGAACGTTCCCACCATCAGGTCCGGGCCACACATGGCTATGCATGAAATCTGGCCCCTGAGGCCTTCCTTTTCCGTAAAGTGGGTGTATATCTCAGAAAGTGAAATACTGAAAACACCGTTGTCCGTAGCGCCCCAGACCGTTCCCTTGCCGTCATGGGCCAGTTTCGTGATGCTGTTGGAGCAGAGTCCGTTGTCAACATTGATGCGCCAGACCTCCCGGTCCTGGGCATCGACTGCAATCACGCCCTCGGTTGCAGTGGCCAGAAGAGTCCGTTCGTCGGACAACTTGAGACGCTGGTATACTTCGATTTCATTCCACCTGTCCACCGCGCTCTCCCTGATACGCTCGCCGCCGGCAAGCACACTGGCATTGCTGCTGTTACGCTGTGCAAAGGAAACGCGGACCGAGTCTCCGTCGACAGATAAAACACGTCCCGTCACATTGATTCCCTCGAAAACGACGTTCCCTTCCTCATCCAATTGCAGGCCGACCACGCGGGAGATGTCAGGGGTGTGGACAATCCGCCATTCAACATTGTCATAGACAAGCAAACCTTCGAAATTCGCAAAGAAGGTATGTCCCTCACCGTCACAGATGACATCAAAATTCCGGTTGTGGGCATTGTACTTGCTCGCCGAATAGTTTCTGAAGAACGGAATGCCCATATAGGCATCCGCTCCACTCTGAGCGACTGCCTGTACCGCGAACAGCAGCACAGCAAGCATCAAACCGATACGAAACAGAAACCTTCTCATTTGAACGTCATATATGGTATGGATGCACCGACATAGCGCGTCCATTCCTGTTGGGTCAGATTACGGTTGATTTTGTCGTACAGCTGCGCAGCCATGTCGTCAGCCGAAGAATACAACAGGAGGACACTTCCTGCGGATGTTCCGATCCACACGGATTTCCCGTCCGCATCGCCGCATACGGCAAGTGTCCACCCGTCAAAAGTATAATCCACAGGCACCAGCCACTCTGCCGGAATCTCCTTGCCGTTTGCCACACGCTTGCCGGCATTTTCCGCCTCCAGCTCCTCGCGGAAAGACAATCCGCTCTCGAAAGGCATGTTGTCCAGATTCCAGATGTAGGCCGCCTTGTCATAGCCGCCCGTAACGACGACGGAACCGAGCATGTCCATGCTCATGCACCGGGCCTTGTGGGCGGACAGCACCTCCAGTACGCGGTTGTATGGGTTGACCGGATATACCGTGCCATCCTCCACGCCGAGCAACAGGCATTTGCTTGCCTTGTCATAATGTGCGGCCGTTACCACTTCCTTCACCAAAGGGGTCTTATCTGCCATACGGCCCGAAGCATCCATCTCGGCATAGGAGCCGTCCGCATAGAACAAGCAGATGGAACCTTCCCGTTCGACAATGGCAGACAGCGGTTTGTCAAGGCTCACTTGTCCCGTTATCTTTCCGTCGGCATACCAGCACAGGCTCCTGCGTCCTGCCACGAGCAAGCGGCCACCCACCGGGAAGAGTTTGAAATAATTATCCTCCGGCAACGGCACGACCTCATTTTTCCCATTGAAGTCCAGAAGGCACAAAGGCCCTTTCAGGGAAAGGGTATAGATTTTCCCGGCCAGCACCGTCACATCCCGGAAATCGTACGCCGGATCGAACAACAAAACCTTGGAAGTAATCCGCCTGGTTCCGTTGTTCACAGCCGCGGTAAGCCATTCCACCTCTCCGTAATTGGTCACGACCACACTTTGTCCGGGTGTACCGGGGATCTGCGAGATGGCGTTCACGGCGCCACCTTCGCGGACCTTATAGCGCGGAATACCGCCGGTGGCCTGTGCCAGGGATTTGAAAGTTTCAGAATAATACTGGTTTCCCCTATTGCTCTTGAGGAAATACCAGCTGGCGTAGGCAAGAATGTCGGCCACCTCCGTCTCGCCGGCTTCCCGGCGGACCTGGGAGCTCACCGCCAGGCCCTTGGCCTGGGTGCGCCGGTTCAACGTGTCTGCCACGTTTCTGGCATGCGTCGCCTCATCCCTTTGTTCCAGCGCGATCTCCTGTTGCCGCTCCGCGTTGGCACGTTCCCGCTCAGCCACGCCCGCCGCTTCATTCGCCTTGCGCTCAGCCTGACGGGCAGCACGGCTTTCCATCTCGGCACGCGCGGCATTCCGGGTAGCCAGGTTGGACTGTTCCTCGGCACGGTCACGCTGCTGGTCGGAAATCGCTTTCTGCTGATAGGCGATATCCTCCATCTGCTGGCTGACGCGCTTCACGATGGCGGCATCCTTCTCGGCAGCCACCAGCCGGTCCATCTCATCCTGCACGGCGGCCAACTCCCGCTTGGACTGCCGGCGGCCCATGTGATAGGCGGTGACAGCCACACCGGCGATGACGGCCAATGCGATCAGAGACGATACGATGATTGAACGGCGTTTCACTTTCTGCGGATTACTAATTGGGTAATATCATCACTCTGGGGTGCCCCATCAACAAACTCGATGACTTTGGCATTGATCGTGTCAACGATCTGCTTGCTGGAAGCGCCTTTCAGTTCAGCCAGCACAGCCGCCAGCCTGTCTTCTCCGAATTGGCCGTGATCCTTGTCCTCGGCTTCGGTCACGCCATCAGTGTACATCACGAGGGCATCGCCGTCGTTCAGCTGAAGCGTCTCTTTATTGTAAGGCATGCCTCCCATCGCGCCGAGCACCAGGTTGCAGGAGCACTTTAACATCTCGACGCTGCCGTCGGCATGAAGGATGAAAGGCGGATTATGTCCGGCATTGGTAAATTCGACCAGACCGGTCTGCAAGTCATAAATGCCATAGAAAACGGTCACGAACATGGAGTTCACGCTTTCATCGCAAAGCATGTCGTTGACTGTCTTCATGCACTCGTCCGGAGACTGGGCACGCGTGCCGATCGCCTTGATGAGCGTATGGCTGACCGCCATGAAGATGGAGGCCGGAACCCCTTTGCCGCTCACGTCGGCGATGGTAAAGCCGATCCGATGGTCATCGATCGGGAAGAAGTCATAGAAATCACCGCCCACATCCTTGGCGGCCAGCATGCTGGCATAGATATCCACTTTCCCGGCATCGGCCATTTTCAGATCGAAGTTCCGGGGCAGGATGCCTTGCTGGATCTCACGCGCGACAGACAGGTCGCTCTGGATATCCACCAGCGTGGCATGTTCCTTCTGAGCACTCCGGATATATTCAATCTGCTCCACGGCTTTGTCGATGGTAATCTGCAAGTCATCCAGGTCTATCGGTTTGGTGGCGAAATCAAAGGCCCCGTTGTTCATGGCATGGCGGATGTTGTCCATATCACCGTATGCACTGACCATGATGCACTTCAAGGACGGGTTACGCATCTCGTTGACTTTGGCCAGCAAAGTCAGTCCGTCCATTTCGGGCATGTTGATATCCGAAAGGATGATGGCAATATCCGGATTCTTCAATAAGATCTGCAGTGCCTCAAGTCCGTTATGGGCAAAGAAGAACTCATATTCGCCTTTTCTGATCTTTCTACGGAAATATTGCGTCAACAGCAACTCAAGATCGGTTTCATCGTCAACGCTGAGAATTTTAACGGCCATGGTTAAAATGAAAACTACTAATCAGATATACTTATTATTAATAAAGAGCAAAACTACAGAAAAAATCAAAAAAATCAAAAACATACGACATTTCGAGCCCCAAGCGGGTCACAAAAAAAGCGAAGCGCCGGCCGAAGGCCGAGGGGTCTGGGGATATGCCCCAGTAGAAAAAGAGCCAGCCCTCGGGCTGGCTCGGTCACAAAAAAGAATAGCAGCTGTAGCTGCTATTCTTTTTTGTGACCCGCTTGGGGCTCGAACCCAAGACCCCAGCATTAAAAGTGCTGTGCTCTACCAACTGAGCTAGCGAGTCTTCCCTAAAAAGGGACTGCAAAGGTATGCAATAATTTATTAATTGCAAAAAAATCGGGCCGACTTTTCAGCCGGCCCGATCAAATTAAGCTCCGAAATTATCGTACAGGATGCTCTCGGGCGCAACGCCGAGCGAATCCAGCAGATTCACGACGGACGAAACCATCATCGGCGGACCGCACATGAAGTACTTGATGTCCTCCGGCGCTTCGTGATCCTTGAGGTAAGTCTCGTTCATCACGTTGTGCACGAAGCCGGCCGTGTACTTCACGCCTGCGGCATCGGCAGCCGGGTCCGGACGGTCGAGCGCCAGATGGAAGTGGAAGTTGGGGAACTCCTTCTCGATCTCTGCAAAATCCTCAAGGTAGAATGCCTCGACGAGGGCGCGGGCACCGTAGAAGAAATGGACTTCCTTCTTGGTCTTGAGCGTCTTGAACAGATGCATGATATGGCTGCGGAGCGGAGCCATGCCGGCGCCGCCGCCCACGAAGATGTATTCCTGGCTGTCCGGATCGTCCTTCGGGAGCAGGAACTCGCCGTAAGGACCGCTGATCCACACCTTGTCGCCCGGCTTGCGGGAGAACACGAAAGTGGAAGCGATGCCCGGAGGCACCGGCAACATCTTGAACACGCCCTTCGGCTGGCTGCGGTCGAACGGCGGCGTAGCGATACGCACATTGAGCTTGATGACGTTCTTCTCGGCCGGGTACGAAGCCATCGAGTAGGCACGGATGGTCGGCACGGTATTCTTGTACTTGAGGTCGAAGAAACCGTATTTCTCCCAGTCGGCGCGGTAGATCGGATCCACGTCCATGTCGGCGAAATTGACGTCGTAGACCGGGATGTCGATCTGGATGTATTCACCGCTCTTGAACTCAATGTTCTCGCCTTCCGGCAACTTGACCGTGAACTCCTTGATGAAGGTAGCCACGTTCTTGTTGGAGATGACTTCGCATTCGAGCTTCTTGACGCTGAGCGCGGAATCGGGCACCTGGATCTTGAGGTTGTCCTTGACCTTCACCTGGCAGCCGAGGCGCCAGTTGTCGGCGATCTGCTTGCGGGTGAAGAAACCGACCTCGGTCGGGAGGATGCTTCCGCCGCCCTCGAGGACCTGGCACTTGCACTGGCCGCAGTTGCCCTTGCCACCGCAGGCCGAGGGAAGGAA